>NZ_JACCBP010000006.1:3335-4952 GCF_013408655.1 Pigmentiphaga litoralis | reverse complement strand
AGGGGGGTCAAGCCCCCGGGAAATCTTATCTTTAGACGAGTTTCCCGCTTAGATGCCTTCAGCGGTTATCTCTTCCGTACATAGCTACCCGGCAATGCCATTGGCATGACAACCGGTACACCAGAGGTACGTCCATTCCGGTCCTCTCGTACTAGGAACAGGCTCCATCAAATTTCCAGCGCCCACGGCAGATAGGGACCAAACTGTCTCACGACGTTTTAAACCCAGCTCACGTACCTCTTTAAATGGCGAACAGCCATACCCTTGGGACCGGCTACAGCCCCAGGATGAGATGAGCCGACATCGAGGTGCCAAACACCGCCGTCGATATGAACTCTTGGGCGGTATCAGCCTGTTATCCCCAGAGTACCTTTTATCCGTTGAGCGATGGCCCTTCCATTCAGAACCACCGGATCACTATGTCCTGCTTTCGCACCTGTTCGACTTGTCAGTCTCACAGTTAAGCACGCTTATGCCATTGCACTATCAGCACGATTTCCGACCGTACCTAGCGTACCTTCGAACTCCTCCGTTACCCTTTAGGAGGAGACCGCCCCAGTCAAACTGCCCACCATGCACTGTCCCCGATCCGGATAACGGACCAAGGTTAGAACCGCAAATAAATCAGGGTGGTATTTCAAGGTTGGCTCCACGAGATCTAGCGACCTCGCTTCAGCGCCTCCCACCTATCCTACACAGACCGATTCACAATCCAATGCAAAGCTACAGTAAAGGTTCATGGGGTCTTTCCGTCTAGCCGCGGGTAGATTGCATCATCACAAACATTTCAACTTCGCTGAGTCTCAGGAGGAGACAGTGTGGCCATCGTTACGCCATTCGTGCAGGTCGGAACTTACCCGACAAGGAATTTCGCTACCTTAGGACCGTTATAGTTACGGCCGCCGTTTACCGGGGCTTCGATCAAGAGCTTGCACCCCATCACTTAACCTTCCGGCACCGGGCAGGCGTCACACCCTATACGTCCACTTTCGTGTTTGCAGAGTGCTGTGTTTTTATTAAACAGTCGCAGCCACCGATTATCTGCGACCCTTTCACGCTTTGCACGCAGGTGCATCACGCTACAAGGGCATACCTTCTCCCGAAGTTACGGTATCAATTTGCCGAGTTCCTTCTCCTGAGTTCTCTCAAGCGCCTTAGAATACTCATCCCGTCCACCTGTGTCGGTTTGCGGTACGGTCTTGTTTAACTGAAGCTTAGAGGCTTTTCTTGGAACCACTTCCGATCACTTCGCGAACAAGTTCGCTCGTTCCACACCCTTGAATTACGCGCCCGGATTTGCCTAAGCGCCTTCTTTGATGCAGTAACAGGGACTTCCAACACCCTGATGACCTTCCGCGATCCGTCCCCCCATCGCATTAAACAATGGTGCAGGAATATTAACCTGCTTCCCATCAGCTACGCATCTCTGCCTCGCCTTAGGGGCCGACTCACCCTACGCCGATGAACGTTGCGTAGGAAACCTTGGACTTACGGCGAGAGGGCCTTTCACCCTCTTTATCGCTACTCATGTCAGCATTCGCACTTCTGATACCTCCAGCATCCTTTACAAGACACCTTCGCAGGCTTACAGAACGCTCCCCTACCACGCATGGATAT
>NZ_JACCBP010000006.1:1933-3239 GCF_013408655.1 Pigmentiphaga litoralis | reverse complement strand
GATCCACGCATCCGCAGCTTCGGTATATTGCTTAGCCCCGTTACATCTTCCGCGCAGGACGACTCGATCAGTGAGCTATTACGCTTTCTTTAAAGGATGGCTGCTTCTAAGCCAACTTCCTGACTGTCTATGCCTTCCCACTTCGTTTCCCACTTAGCAATATTTGGGGACCTTAGCTGGCGGTCTGGGTTGTTTCCCTCTTGAGTCCGGACGTTAGCACCCGGTGCTCTGTCTCCCAAGCTGTACTTCCAGGTATTCGGAGTTTGCAATGGTTTGGTAAGTCGCCATGACCCCCTAGCCATAACAGTGCTCTACCCCCTGGAGTAATACTTGAGGCACTACCTAAATAGTTTTCGGGGAGAACCAGCTATTTCCAGACTTGTTTAGCCTTTCACCCCTATCCACAGCTCATCCCCTAATTTTTCAACATTAGTGGGTTCGGTCCTCCAGCACGTGTTACCGTGCCTTCAACCTGGCCATGGATAGATCGTCTGGTTTCGGGTCTACACCCAGCGACTAGTCGCCCTATTCGGACTCGCTTTCGCTACGCCTTCCCTATTCGGTTAAGCTTGCCACTGAATGTAAGTCGCTGACCCATTATACAAAAGGTACGCAGTCACGGAACAAGTCCGCTCCTACTGTTTGTATGCATGCGGTTTCAGGATCTATTTCACTCCCCTTCCGGGGTTCTTTTCGCCTTTCCCTCACGGTACTGGTTCACTATCGGTCGATTACGAGTATTTAGCCTTGGAGGATGGTCCCCCCATATTCAGACAGGATTACACGTGTCCCGCCCTACTTAACTTACGCCTAGTTCCACAACAGAAATTTCGGGTACAGGACTATCACCTGCTATGGCCAGACTTTCCAGACTGTTCCCCTATTACTGATGCTAAATCGTAAAGGCTGATCCAATTTCGCTCGCCGCTACTTTCGGAATCTCGGTTGATTTCTTTTCCTCGAGCTACTGAGATGTTTCAGTTCACCCGGTTCGCCTCGCATACCTATGTATTCAGTATGCGATACAGCCGAAGCTGTGGGTTTCCCCATTCGGAAATCTACGGATCAAAGCTTGTTTGCCAGCTCCCCGTAGCTTATCGCAGGCTACTACGTCCTTCATCGCCTGTAATCGCCAAGGCATCCACCACATGCACTTAGTCGCTTGATCCTATAACCGTAGCGGCTATAGTCTCTAGTAATTCTAGCGTTTGTGCGTTTTAAAGCATGAGAACTCTTTAAAACTTAATAATGCAATCACAACCCGTTTGCTCAGCAAATACTCCACAGGCTCTTAACCTGCGCGCTG
>NZ_JACCBP010000005.1 GCF_013408655.1 Pigmentiphaga litoralis | reverse complement strand
ATGCCGCGCGCTTTTTCTTCAGGCGCTGCGTCGATCTGGTCGTAGGCCTTGGCTTCGCCGCCGAATGCCTTCGACAGCACGGTGGTGATCGCTGCGGTCAGCGTGGTCTTGCCATGGTCGACGTGACCGATGGTGCCGACGTTGACGTGCGGCTTGGTACGTTCAAACTTGCTTTTTGCCATGATTTCTCTTCCTGCAGATGCTCTGGAGGTTCAGTGTGATTGCGTGATGCCTGCCAATTACTTGGCGCGGGCGCTCATGATTGCCTCGGCGACGTTCTTAGGCGCTTCAGCGTAATGCTTGAATTCCATCGTGTACGTTGCACGACCCTGGGTCGCGGAACGCAGCGTGGTGGAATAACCGAACATTTCAGCCAGCGGAACTTCGGCCTTGATAGCCTTGCCGCCGCCCACCATGTCGTCCATACCCTGGACCATGCCGCGACGCGAGGACAGATCGCCCATCACGTTACCTGCGTAGTCTTCCGGTGTTTCGACTTCCACGGCCATCATCGGTTCAAGCAGAACCGGGCTGGCCTTGCGCATGCCGTCCTTGAATGCCATCGAGGCAGCCATGCGGAATGCGTTTTCGTTCGAGTCGACATCGTGGTACGAACCGAAGAACAGGGTGACCTTCACATCGACCACCGGGTAGCCGGCCATCACGCCAGCCTTCAGCGTTTCGATGCAACCCTTTTCCACGGCCGGGATGAATTCGCGAGGAACCACACCGCCCTTGATGGCGTCGACGAATTCGAAGCCCTTGCCCGGTTCCTGGGGCTCGACCTTGAGCACCACGTGACCGTATTGACCGCGACCGCCCGACTGCTTGACGAACTTGCCTTCGGACTCTTCGCAGGTCTTGCGGATCGTTTCGCGGTACGCGACCTGGGGCTTGCCCACGTTCGCTTCCACGTTGAATTCGCGCTTCATGCGATCGACGATGATTTCCAGGTGGAGCTCGCCCATCCCGGAAATGATGGTCTGACCCGATTCTTCATCGGTATGCACGCGGAACGACGGATCTTCCTGTGCCAGACGGTTCAGCGCCAGGCCCATCTTTTCCTGGTCAGCCTTCGTCTTGGGTTCCACGGCCTGTGCAATCACGGGCTCGGGGAAGATCATCTTTTCGAGGGTGATCACGGCTTCCGGATCGCACAGCGTTTCACCGGTCGTGACATCCTTCAGGCCCACGGCAGCGGCGATGTCGCCAGCCAGGACCTGCTTGATTTCCTCGCGCTGGTTCGCGTGCATTTGCAGCAGACGACCCAGACGTTCCTTCTTGCCCTTGATCGGGTTGAACACCGTGTCACCCGAGTTGATCGAGCCGGAGTACACACGAATGAAGGTCAGCTGACCAACGAACGGGTCCGACATCAACTTGAACGCCAGCGCCGAGAACTTTTCCTTGTCGTCGGCATTGCGGGTGATCGGCTGATCGTTGTCGTCGGTGCCTTCGACCGGTGGGATGTCCACTGGCGATGGCAGGAATTCGACGACGGCGTCGAGCATGGCTTGCACGCCCTTGTTCTTGAACGCCGAACCGCAGAGCATCGGCTGGATTTCGCAGGCGATGGTACGCGTGCGGATGCCCAGCTTGATTTCTTCTTCGGTCAGTTCACCGGTTTCGAGGTACTTGTTCATCAGTTCTTCTGACGACTCAGCGGCGCTCTCGACCAGCTTTTCGTGCCATTCGTTGCAGGTGTCAACCAGTTCGGCCGGGATGTCACCGTATTCGAACTTGATGCCCTGGCTGGCGTCATCCCACAGGATGGCCTTCATCTTGACCAGGTCGACGACGCCCTTGAAGGTGTCTTCGGCGCCGATCGGCACGTGCAGCGGAACCGGATTGGCCTTCAGGCGAAGACGCATCTGGTCGTAGACCTTGAAGAAGTTGGCGCCGGTACGGTCCATCTTGTTCACGAAGGCCAGGCGCGGCACGCCGTACTTGTTGGCCTGACGCCACACGGTTTCCGACTGGGGCTGAACGCCACCCACAGCGCAGTAGACCATGCAGGCGCCATCGAGCACGCGCATCGAGCGTTCGACTTCAATCGTGAAGTCGACGTGTCCCGGGGTGTCGATGATGTTGATGTGGTGCTCGGGGAAATTCCCGGCCATGCCTTTCCAGAAGCAGGTCGTGGCAGCCGAGGTAATGGTGATACCGCGTTCCTGCTCCTGCTCCATCCAGTCCATCGTCGCTGCACCATCGTGCACTTCGCCGATCTTGTGGTTGACGCCCGTGTAGAACAGAACACGTTCGGTCGTGGTGGTCTTCCCTGCGTCGATGTGCGCAGAGATGCCGATATTGCGGTAGCGCTCGATCGGGGTCTTGCGGGCCATGATCGGATTCCTTGTGACTTGAGTAGTCGGCCTGCCGGCAGGCGCCGGCAGGCACTGTGTTGCTTACTTGCGGGCGATTACCAGCGGAAGTGGCTGAATGCCTTGTTGGCTTCGGCCATCTTGTGCGTGTCATCGCGCTTCTTGACTGCGCCGCCACGGCCTTCGGCCGCGTCGAGCAGTTCGCCGGCGAGGCGAAGGTCCATGGACTTTTCGCCACGCTTCTTGGCGGCTTCACGCACCCAGCGCATGGCCAGTGCCAGGCGGCGCACGGGGCGCACTTCAACCGGCACCTGATAGTTCGCACCGCCAACGCGGCGGCTCTTGACCTCGACGATCGGCTTGACGTTGCCGATGGCCTGACCGAACACCTCGAGAGGGTCTTTGCCGGCCTTGGTCTTGATTTGCTCGAACGCGCCATAAACGATCCGCTCTGCAACGGCTTTCTTGCCGGAGAGCATGATGATGTTCATGAATTTGGCGAGTTCTACGCTTGCGAACTTTGGATCAGGCAGAATTTCGCGCTTGGGTACTTCACGACGACGTGGCATTTGAACACTTCCATATGTCAGTTCAGTTGAACCGCTGAGCAATGCGCTCGCGGCCATGGTTGTCCTTGTGGCTCATGCCTGGACAACCCCTTACTCGCACAGCTTCCTGCAACTTCGGGCAGGTGACGCTGGCGGGACAAAACCGGTAAAACGACCCGGGCGATGCATGCTGTGCACTGCTGCACACCGATGCCGCGGGCTAAAACGCGCCTTAGACCTTCTTGGGACGCTTCGCGCCGTACTTGGAGCGCGACTGCTTGCGGTCTTTCACGCCTTGCAAGTCGAGCGAACCGCGCACGATGTGATAACGCACACCTGGCAAGTCCTTGACCCGGCCGCCGCGCACGAGCACAACCGAGTGCTCCTGCAGGTTGTGGCCTTCACCGCCGATGTACGAGATGATCTCGAAACCGTTGGTCAGGCGAACCTTGGCAACCTTCCGCAGTGCGGAGTTAGGCTTCTTAGGCGTGGTGGTGTAAACACGCGTGCAGACGCCGCGACGCTGCGGGCTGCTTTCCAGAGCGGGACTCTTGCTCTTGGCGTGGCTGGATTCGCGCGGCTTGCGCACGAGTTGGCTGATAGTAGGCATGGCCCTCTTCCGTAACCTGGTTAGGTCTCTGGGGTTAGTCTGTGAGCGGATGCTGGCGAACCGGCATGCACGAGGCCGCACATGAAAACGAGTGCATGCAAATACATGCTTGCACGTCGGTGCGGCGCAAAAGTTTCTACTGCTGGGGAGGGTTGTGCCGCGACGCGGCTCTTGAAAAGCAGATGGGGTACCGCAGCTCGGCAAGGCATGTAGGCCGGTGGCATCGGGCAACCTGCAAGGCGTGGTGTCAAGGCACGACAGGCAAATCAGTTGGGTTTTCACCCTTCCCGACCCCCGACAACCTGCGTCGGCACTGGGTCAATCTGCAACTAAAGAACGCGCGGCCCGGGCGAGCCGACTCCAGAGAGCCTTTAATGATAGCCCGGGGTCGCGGAACAGTCAAATAGGGGGAGGGGGAAACCCCAGGAGAGCGCCAGGGTGGCGTGTTTGCGACACCCCGGGGCTCTGGCAACGGGTGTGCTTCAGGCCTTGGCGGTGCTGGTCAGCACTCCGCGGCGCATCTGGTCCAGTTCGATCGATTCGAACAACGCCTTGAAATTGCCTTCGCCAAAGCCTTCGTCGCCCTTGCGCTGGATGATCTCGAAGAAGATCGGTCCGATCACGGTCTGGGTAAAGATCTGCAGCAGCAAGCCGCCGCCCGGCGCGCCGTCCACCAGGATCTTGTTCTTGAATAGCGTCGGCACGTCTTCGCCGTGGTCGGGCAGGCGCTTGTCGAGCAGCTCGTAGTAGGTGTCCGGCGTATCCAGGAACACCACGCCCGACTGCCGCAGCGATTCTACCGTCCGGTAGATGTCGCTGCTGCCCAGGGCGATGTGCTGGATCCCTTCGCCGTGGTACAGGTCCAGGTATTCCTGGATCTGGCCCTTTTCATTGTTGCCTTCTTCGTTGATCGGGATGCGGATCAGGCCGCAGGGCGAGGTCATCGCCTTGGACTTGACGCCGGTCACCTGCCCTTCGATATCGAAGTAGCGGATTTCGCGGAAGTTGAAATACCGTTCATAGAAGTCGGCCCATTCATTCATGCGGCCGCGGTGCACGTTGTGCGTCAGGTGGTCGATCGTGACCAGGCCGGCGCCGCGGGGGTGCAGGTCTTCCTGCGCGTGGGCGGTATCGATCGGCTCGAAATCCACGTCATAGATGTCGATGTCGCCAATTCCACCGTCCCGGCCGCCCTTGCCACGCCAGCGGTCCACGAAATAGATGACGGAATCGCCAATGCCCTTGATGCCCGGGATGTTCAGTTCCATGGGGCCGCTCTTGGCGTCAAAGCCCCAGGCGCCCAGCTCCAGTGCGCGCTGGTACGCAAAGGCGGCGTCTTCGACCCGGAAGGCAATGGCACAGATGGACGGGCCGTGCTGGCGCGCGAAGCGCTGCGCGAAGGAGTCGGCCTCGCCATTGACGATGAAATTGATGTCGCCCTGGCGATACAACACCACGTTCTTGTGACGGTGTCTGGCGATCGCCTTGAAGCCCAGGTTCTCGAACACCTTGCCCAGGGCCTCGGGATCGGGGGCGGCATATTCGACAAACTCGAAGCCGGCGGTGCCCATGGGGTTGTCCCACAATTCGAACGGGGTAGTCATGTCTCGCTCCAGGATAGTGTGTGGTGATCGCAGGCTTCGATTCTAGGGAAGTCCGCAGGGCAGAAGATTGCCTTCGGTGCTTCATAACCGGCCAGTCTGGCAATACTATTGCGGCAATCAACGACTTATTGGCAGGAGCTGCCCGTGCACGATCTGGACCGTACCGACCGCCGCATTCTTGAGGCCTTGCAGCAGGATGGCCGGCTGACCAACCAGGAACTGGCCGAACGCGTGTCGCTGTCGCCCAGCCCCTGTTTGCGGCGCGTGCGGCGGCTGGAAGACGGAGGCGTGATCCGCCAGTACGTGGCGTTGGTGGATGCCGACAAGGTCGGGCTGGGGCTGCTGGCGTATGTGAGCGTTCGCCTGCAGAAGCATGTGGGGGGCAGCCACCTGCCGATCGACGAATTCGCGCGCGACGTGCAGCGCTGGCCGGAAGTGGTCGCCTGCTATGCGATGACGGGGGACATGGACTACCTGATGCGGATTCAGGTGGAAGACCTGGCGCACTTTTCGCGGTTTGCGATGGATACGCTGATGAAGCACCCGGCGGTGATCGACATCCGGTCCAGCTTCACGCTGAAGAAGATCAAGGAGACGACGGCGCTGGGGGTGTGATGCCTGTGGTGGGGCCAGGGTCGGGGGTCAGGCGTCCGGGCGCCCGGGTGCCAGGCTTCAGGGGACAGGCATCAGGCGTCAGGGATTAACGCTTCAGGCGTCAGGCATCCGTCTCGTCGGACAGCATGCTGCGCACATGCGCGGCCAGGGCGTCCAGCACGAACGGTTTGGCGATCATCTCCATGCCCGGCCGCAGGAAGCCCGACCGCAGGGTGGCGTTCTTGGCGTACCCCGTCATGAACAGGATCTTCAAGTCGGGCCGCAGGTCGCGCGCCTCTTCAGCCAGATCGTGGCCGTTGAGCTTGGGCATGCCCACGTCAGTCACCATCAGGTCGATCCGCTGGTCGGACTGCACCACCGCCAGCCCTTCCAGCCCATCGCACGCTTCCACGGTGCGATAGCCCAGGCCTTCCAGCACGTCCAGCACCACCATCCGGACCGCGGCGTCATCTTCCACCACCAGCACGGTCTTGCCGCCCACCAGGGGCGCCGAGCCGTCCAGCGCAATATGCGGCAATTCCAGGGGCAGCTCGTTGGCGGCGTTGCTCAGCTGGACCGGATCGACACACCGCGGCAGGTACAGCCGCACACTGGTGCCGACGCCGACCTCGCTGCGAATGCGCACATGGCCATTCGATTGTTTGGCGAACCCGTAGATCATCGACAGCCCCAGCCCGGTGCCCTGCCCGATCGGCTTGGTCGTAAAGAAGGGGTCGAAGGCCTTGGCGATCACCTCGGGCGGCATGCCCACGCCCGTGTCGGTGACGGACAGCGCGACATAATCCCCGGCGCGCATGCCATCCTGGCGTCGCACATAGGCATCGTCCAGCGTGACGTTGTTGGTGGTGATCGCCAGTCCGCCGCCTTCGGGCATCGCGTCGCGCGCGTTGATGACCAGGTTCAGCAACGCGTTTTCCAGCTGGTTGGCGTCGGTGTAGGCTGGCCACAGGTCCGGCGCCAGCGACACTTCCAGCACGATGCCCTCGCCTATCGTGCGCCGCAGCAGTTCTTCCAGCGACGTGACCAGGGTGTTCAGGTCCAGCGCGCGCGGGTCGAGCGATTGGCGGCGCGAAAAGGCCAGCAGCCGGTGCGTCAGCGCGGCCGCGCGTTTGGCGGCGGTGGTCGCCGTGTCGATGAAGCGGCCCAGGTTGTCCACCCGGCCCAGCTTGATGCTGCGGCGGATCAGGTCCAGCGGGCCGATTACCCCCTGCAGGATGTTGTTGAAGTCGTGCGCAATGCCACCCGTCAGTTGCCCGACGGCTTCCATCTTGTGCGCCTGGCGCAACTGGTCTTCGGCCTTGCGCAAGGCTTCGGCCGCTTCCTTCTCGCTCGTCACATCGCGGCCCACGCCGTGCACGCCGACTTCGTCCGCCGCTGCGCGCCACGCAAACCAGCGATAGCTGCCGTCCTGGTGGCGTACCCGGTTTTCAAACTGCAGGGTGGGCATGCCGTGGGATAGCTGCGCGACGGCGGCCTGGGTGGCGGCCTGTTCGTCGGGGTGGACCAGATCCAGGAAGGACGCGCCCACCAGATCGCCCGGCTCCCAGCCCAGGGCGGTTTTCCAGGCCGGGTTCAGCGCCAGAATTCGCATGTCGAACCCGGTCGCCAGCATGACGTCGGTCGACAGGCGCCACATCCGGTCCAGGTCGGCGGTCCGCTGCGCAACGCGTTGTTCCAGCGTGGCATTCAGGCGTTCCAGCTGCACCGTGGCGCTCGCGCGCTTGAGCGCCGCCCAGATGCGGTCGGCCACGTTGCGCACGAAATCCAGTTCGGACGCTGCCCATTGCCTGGGCAGATGGTGATGCAGGAACAGCACGCCGACCAACTGGCCCTGCTCGACCAGGGGCACGTTCACCAGCGCGCGCACGCCCAGGCTGAGCAGCGATTCGGCGTGCTCGGCACTGCGCGGATCGCGCAGCACGTCAGGAATGGCAATGGTTTCGCCATTGCGCAGGCGGGCGGTGGTCTGGCCGTAATCTTCAAAACGGTGATCGCCCGCCACGCTAACCTGGGCGCGGCCGGCAATCCAGGCATCTTCGATATGCGCGCTTTGCTGGGTGGGGTCGACCTGCCCGTACCCGACCCGGGACAGGCCGCTCATGCGGGCCAGCATGGCTACGGCCGTCGACACGATGGCGTCGGCATCGGTCAGGTCACGCAGGTGATCGCCCAGCTCCAGCAGCGCCGACTGGCGCTCTTCCGCCTGCTTGCGAGCGGTCACATCGCTGACGATGATGCTGGCAAATTCGGGCTGGCCCGACGCGTCTTTCAAAGCGGAGACGTGATTGCTCACCCACACGATGGCCCCGTCCGGACGCACGATGCGCTGTTCGACAAAGAACGGCTCGCCGCGGGTGCGCAGCAGCAGCATCAGGCGGCGGGTCTCGGCCTGGTCCCCGGCGTGCACCAGCTGCTGGACATGCTGGCCGACCAGCGTGTCTTCGGGCCGCCCCGCAATTTCGCAGAAGCGCTGATTCACCATGACGATGCGCGCGTCCATGTTCACCTGGACGATGCCAACCGCGGCCTGGTTGATCAGCGCGTCCATCCGCGCGCCGTGCAGGCGGGTGGCCTCTTCGGCGCGTTTGCGCTCGGTAATGTCGAACACCAGCACATAACAGCCGCTGACGCGCCCGTCTTTCATCCGGCGCGGCAGGTATTGCATCAGCGCGTGGTGGGGCGTGCCATCGGTGTGGGGCGCATAGGCTTCGAAGTGGGCCGGAATGCCGACCAGCGCGTCTTCCAGGTGCTTGCGGCGCAGCTCGTACGCGTGATCGCCCAGCACTTCTCGCACGGTCTTGCCGTACAGGGCCTGCGGGGGCAGGCCGAACCAGTCCAGGTAGGCCCGGTTGTTGAAGCGGAATCGCTGCTCGGCATCCACGTAGCCGATCAGCGCCGGCAAGGCGTCGGTGATCAGCCGCAGTTCTTCGGCGCTTTCGTGCAGGGCCTGTTCGGCGCGCTTGTATTCGCTGATGTCCCAGGCCACGCCGGAAAACGACCGCGGCGTGCCGTCGTCGTTGTAGGTGCATTGCCCGCGCAGCGCGATCCACCGTACGCGGCCCTGGGTGACGACCCGGTATTCGTCCTGATAGGCCTCGCCGCTCTCGATCGCGGATCGGGCCGTCTGTTCGGCACGCTCGCGGTCTTCGGGGTGGACGTTGCGCAGGAAGTTTGCCAGCGATGCCCCGCGTGCGGCTTGCGCGGCGGTGACGTCATACAGGGCGGCATACCGTTCGTCGGCATAGACGCGGTCATGGCGCACGTCCCAGTTCCACGACCCGATCAGCTGCGATCCGAGCAGGCTGTATTCGGGTGCTTCGTCGCTGGCGCGCAGGGCGTCGCGCGTGGCGATGGCCTGGTGGACCAGGGTGACGTCGCACTGCAAGGCAATGTAGTGAGTAACAGCGCCGCCGGCGTCCGCTACGGGGCTGAGCGCAATCCGGTTCCAGAACAGCGCACCGTCTTTGCGATAGTTCTGCACGTCGATGTACACACGGCGGCTTTCTGCAACCGCCTCGCGCATGGCGCGGATGGCGGCGTTGTCGGTCAGCGGACCCTGCATGAAACGGCAGTTGCGGCCCAGGATCTCGGCCAACCCGTACCCGGTCAACGCCGTGAACGCTTCGTTGGCGAACACGATGGGCTGCTCGGGCTCGCGCACGTCGGCCACGACCACCGCCATGTCGCTGTTCTGAAGCGCGTCGAACAGCCCGCCCAGGCCCGACAGGCTTTGCAGCGCGTCGTGCGGAGCGTGGGCGAGCAATTCCCGCGTAGTTACAGCCATGACTTCCCAATAAACCTTTGTGCCGTCACCACCGACTGGCCGAGTTAGTTTATCAACGTTCTTTTACGCTCGACCGTTGGAGAGTGTGTGAGGATGCGTCGGTTCCAATGTTATGCACGGCAAAGGCTGCCGCAGGAAGCACACTGGCGGCTCTGCCGCTCGCCGGGCAAAAGGACGAAAAAAAAGCCGCCCTGCATGAAGCGGAGCGGCTTTTTCGGAACGGACGCCCGCGCAAGGCGGAACGTCCGGATACTGCAAAGACCTTGCGTTACACCTGGGTGTCGTCGCCAGCGTCGTCCTGGGGAGCAGCGCCAACGGTTTCGGGCGCGGTCGTGAAGATCGTGCTTTCGTCGAAGGTGTTGCCCACATCGGCGAACACGACTTCGCGTTCGGCCGCTTCCAGCGCTTCTTTTTCCTTGCGGGCCTGGTGGAAGGCCATGCCGGTACCTGCAGGAATCAGGCGGCCGACAATGACGTTTTCCTTCAGACCACGCAGTTCGTCGCGCTTGCCCATGATGGCGGCTTCGGTCAGGACACGCGTGGTTTCCTGGAACGATGCAGCCGAAATGAACGAGTCGGTCGACAGCGAGGCCTTCGTGATACCGAGCAGCACGTCGTAGTGCGTGGCAGGACGGCGGTTGTCGGCAGCGCAACGATCGTTCTCGTTGAGCATTTCGGCACGTTCGACCTGTTCACCGGTGATGAAGGACGTTTCGCCCGCATCCACGATGACCACACGGCGCAGCATCTGACGCACGATCACTTCGATGTGCTTGTCGTTGATCTTCACGCCCTGCAGACGGTACACGTCCTGCACTTCGTCGACGATGTAGCTGGCCAGCTTTTCGATACCCTGCAGACGCAGGATGTCGTGCGGGTCGGCCGGGCCGTCCACGATCATTTCGCCCTTGTTCACCACCTGGCCGTCGTGCACCAGCACCTGCTTCTCTTTCGGGATCAGGAATTCGTGGCTCACGCCGTCCAGGTCGGTAATGACCAGACGCTGCTTGCCCTTCGTGTCCTTGCCGAACGACACCGTACCGGTAACGTCGGCAAGCATGCCGGCGTCCTTCGGCGAACGGGCTTCGAACAGCTCGGCCACGCGGGGCAGACCCCCGGTAATGTCACGTGTCTTCTGCGATTCTTGCGGAATACGCGCCAGCACTTCACCGACACCAACTTCCTGTGCATCGCGCACGGTAATCAGCGCGCCGACCGGGAAGGAGATGCTCACCGAGTGATCGGTACCGGCGATCTTGACTTCTTCGCCCTGCTCATTGAGCAGCTTGACCTGCGGACGAACCGTCTGCTTGGCGCTGCCACGCGTTTTCGGCGTGATGGCAACCAGCGTCGACAGACCCGTGACTTCGTCGAGCTGACGGGCCACGGTCACGCCTTCTTCCACGTTCTCGAACTTGATCGTACCGGCATGCTCGGTAATGATCGGACGAGTCAGCGGATCCCAGGTCGCGAGCTGCGCGCCGGCCTTGACCGCCGAGCCATCGCCGTGGACCAGGATGGCGCCGTAAGGCACCTTGTGGCGTTCGCGTTCGCGGCCGCTGTCATCAACGATCAGGATTTCGCCCGACCGCGAGATGGCAACCTGTTCGTTCTTCACGTTGGTCACGTAGCGCATGGCGCTGGTGAACCGCACCGTGCCGTTCGACTTGGTTTCCACGCCGGAAGCCAGTGCCGCACGCGACGCCGCGCCACCGATGTGGAACGTACGCATCGTCAGCTGCGTGCCCGGTTCGCCGATGGACTGGGCGGCGATCACGCCGACAGCCTCACCCACGTTGACCGACGAGCCACGACCCAGGTCGCGGCCGTAGCAGGCGGCGCACAGGCCATGACGCGTTTCGCAGCTCAGCGGCGAACGCACCTTGACTTCGTCAATGCCCAGGCTTTCGATCAGTTCGACCGCGTCTTCGTCGAGCAGCGTGCCCGCTTCGAATACGGTTTCCTGCGTGTCGGGGTTGATGACGTCCGACACTGCCGTACGACCCAGAATACGGTCGCGCAGCGGTTCGATGACTTCACCGCCTTCCACCAACGCCTTCATGTTGAAGCCGAAGTTCGTACCGCAATCTTCTTCGGTGATCACCAAGTCTTGCGTCACATCGACCAGACGACGGGTCAGGTAACCCGAGTTCGCGGTCTTCAGTGCCGTGTCGGCCAGGCCCTTACGAGCGCCGTGAGTCGAAATGAAGTACTGCAGCACGTTCAGGCCTTCACGGAAGTTTGCCGTGATGGGCGTCTCGATGATGGAGCCGTCAGGCTTGGCCATCAGGCCTCGCATGCCGGCGAGCTGGCGAATCTGCGCTGCGGAACCGCGCGCGCCCGAGTCGGCCATCATGTAGATCGAGTTGAACGATTCCTGGCGTGTTGCATTGCCATGGCGATCGATCACGGGCTCGGTCGACAGTTGTTCCATCATGGCCTTGCCGACGCGATCGCCTGCCTTGCCCCAGATGTCCACCACGTTGTTGTACCGTTCCTGCGACGTGACCAGACCCGACGAGTATTGCTTGTCGATTTCCTTCACTTCCTTGCTGGCTTCGGCCAGGATGCCGACCTTGGCGTCCGGGATCAGCATGTCGTCCATGCAGATCGAGATACCGCCGCGCGTGGCCAGGCGGAAGCCCGACTGCATCAGCTGGTCAGCAAAGATGACCGTGTCGCGCAGGCCGCAACGACGGAACGACTGGTTGATCAGGCGCGAGATTTCCTTCTTCTTCAGTGCCTTGTTCAGCACCGAGAAGGGCAGGCCCTTCGGAAGGATCTCGGACAGGATCGCGCGGCCGACCGTGGTTTCAAAGCGGCGCAGCACCGGCTGCCATTCGCCTTGTTCGTCACGCTCGTATTCGTTCAGGCGCACGGTAATGCGCGTCTGCAGTTCCACGAACTTGTTTTCGTAGGCGCGCAGGACTTCCGACACGTCAACGAAGTGCGTACCTTCGCCGCGACCGTTCACACGTTCGCGCGTGGCGTAGTACAGGCCCAGCACGATGTCCTGCGACGGCACGATCGACGGTTCGCCGTTGGCCGGGAACAGAATGTTGTTCGAGGCCAGCATCAGCGTACGGGCTTCGAGCTGCGCTTCGATGGACAGCGGCACGTGAACGGCCATCTGGTCACCGTCGAAGTCGGCGTTGAACGCCGCGCAAACCAGCGGGTGCAGCTGGATCGCCTTGCCTTCGATCAGCACCGGCTCGAACGCCTGGATACCCAGGCGGTGCAGAGTCGGTGCGCGGTTCAGCATGATCGGATGTTCGCGGATCACCTCTTCGAGGATGTCCCACACCACCGGTTCCTGCGTCTCGACCAGCTTCTTTGCCGCCTTGATGGTCGTGGCCAGACCCATCATTTCCAGACGGTTGAAGATGAAGGGCTTGAACAGTTCCAGCGCCATCAGCTTGGGCAGACCGCACTGGTGCAGCTTGAGCTGAGGACCCACCACGATGACCGAACGGCCCGAGTAGTCGACGCGCTTGCCCAGCAGGTTCTGACGGAAACGACCGCTCTTGCCCTTGATCATGTCGGCCAGCGACTTGAGCGGACGCTTGTTGGCGCCCGTCATGGCCTTGCCGCGGCGACCGTTGTCCAGCAGCGAGTCGACGGCTTCCTGCAGCATGCGCTTTTCGTTGCGCACGATGATTTCAGGGGCCTTCAGCTCGAGCAGACGCTTCAGACGGTTGTTGCGGTTGATCACCCGGCGATACAGGTCGTTCAGGTCGGACGTGGCAAACCGGCCACCGTCCAGCGGCACCAGCGGGCGCAGCTCGGGCGGCAGAACGGGCAGCACTTCCAGGATCATCCAGTCCGGCTTGATGCCCGACTTCTGGAAGCCTTCCAGCACCTTCAGGCGCTTGGAAATCTTCTTGATCTTGGCGTCCGAACTCGTGGCCTGCAGATCGGCACGGAGCGTTTCCACATCGCGATTGATGTCGAGGTTGCGCAGCAGTTCGCGCACGGCCTCGGCACCCATCACGGCGCGGAAGTCATCGCCGTACTCTTCCGTCTTGGCCAGGAAGTCGTCTTCCGACATGATCTGGCCGCGCTTGAGCGGCGTCATGCCTGCGTCGATGACGCAATATGCTTCGAAGTACAGCACGCGTTCGATGTCGCGCAGCGTCATGTCCAGGACCATGCCCAGACGCGACGGCAGCGACTTCAGGAACCAGATGTGCGCGACCGGGCTGGCCAGTTCGATGTGGCCCATGCGTTCGCGACGCACCTTGGCGAGCGTCACTTCGACGCCGCACTTCTCGCAGATCACGCCGCGGTGCTTCAGGCGCTTGTACTTACCGCACAAGCATTCGTAGTCCTTGATGGGACCGAAAATCTTGGCGCAAAACAGCCCGTCGCGTTCAGGCTTGAACGTACGGTAGTTGATGGTTTCGGGCTTCTTCACTTCCCCGAACGACCATGACCGGATCTTCTCCGGCGACGCGATGCCAATACGGATGGCGTCGAACTGTTCTTCCTGCGTAACTTGCTTGAACAGATCCAAAAGCGCTTTCATGGCGACTCCTATCAGTTACGTTCGAGATCCATGTCGATCCCGAGCGACCGGATTTCCTTGACCAACACGTTGAACGACTCGGGCATGCCCGCATCGATCACGTGGTCGCCCTTCACGATGTTCTCGTAGACCTTGGTACGGCCGTTCACATCGTCGGACTTGACGGTCAACATTTCTTGCAGCACATACGACGCGCCGTACGCTTCCAGCGCCCACACTTCCATCTCACCGAAGCGCTGGCCACCGAACTGGGCTTTACCGCCCAACGGTTGCTGCGTCACGAGCGAGTACGGGCCGGTGGAGCGGGCGTGCATCTTGTCGTCAACCAGGTGATGCAGCTTCAGCATGTGCATGTAGCCGACAGTCACGGGGCGTTCGAACATTTCGCCGGTACGGCCATCGAACAGGTACGCCTGGGTCTTCGAATTCGCCAGCTTCAGGCGTTCGGCGATGTCGTCCGGGTAGGCGAGATTCAGCATGTCGCGAATGTCGTCTTCGGTCGCACCGTCAAACACGGGCGTGGCGAACGGAACACCGTTCTTCAGGTTGTTGGCCAGTTCGACGATGTCGTCATCGCTGAATTCTTCAAGCCGCGCGGAGGTCCCCGTGGAGTTGTAGATCTTGGCGAGGAACTCGCGGATCTTGGCCACTTCGATCTTCCGTGCGTCGCGCAGCATGTCATTGATGCGCAGGCCCAGACCCTTGGCCGCCCAGCCCAGGTGAACTTCGAGCACCTGCCCGACGTTCATCCGCGATGGCACGCCCAGCGGGTTCAACACGATGTCGGCGGGAGTACCGTCGGCCATGTGCGGCATGTCTTCGATCGGGGTGATCTTGGAGACCACACCCTTGTTGCCGTGACGGCCGGCCATCTTGTCGCCAGGCTGCAGACGACGCTTGACGGCCAGGTACACCTTGACCATCTTGAGCACGCCCGGGGGCAGCTCGTCGCCTTGCGTCAGCTTCTTGCGCTTTTCTTCGAATGCCAGGTCGAACTGGTGACGCTTCTGTTCGATCGACTCTTTCGCCTGCTCAAGGGCGGTTGCGCCGCCTTCGTCAGCCAGGCGAATGTCGAACCACTGCCAGCGGTCCAGATCCGTCAGGTATTCGCGCGTCAGTTCAGCGCCCTTGGCCAGCTTGCGCGGGCCGCCGTTCACGGGCTTGCCGATCAGCGTCTTTTCGATACGATCGAACGTGTCGTTTTCAACGATGCGCAGCTGGTCGTTCAGGTCGGTGCGATAGCGCTTGAGTTCGTCGTCGATGATCGACTGCGCGCGCTTGTCGCGCACGATGCCTTCACGCGTGAACACCTGCACGTCGATGACCGTGCCGACCATGCCCGACGGAACGCGCAGCGACGTGTCTTTCACGTCGGAGGCCTTCTCGCCGAAGATGGCGCGCAGCAGCTTTTCTTCAGGCGTCAGCTGGGTCTCGCCCTTGGGCGTGACCTTGCCGACCAGCACGTCGCCGGCTTCGACTTCGGCGCCGATGTAGACGATGCCCGACTCGTCCAGACGGCCCAACTGGCCTTCGGACAGGTTGCTGATGTCGCGCGTGATTTCTTCCGAACCCAGCTTGGTGTCACGGGCGACAACCGTCAGTTCTTCGATGTGGATCGACGTGTAGCGGTCTTCTGCCACGACACGTTCCGAGATCAGCATCGAGTCTTCGAAGTTGTAGCCGTTCCACGGCATGAACGCGACCAGCATGTTCTGACCCAGGGCGAGTTCGCCCAGGTCGGTCGATGCACCGTCGGCCAGCACGTCGCCACGGGCAACGATGTCGCCCCGGCGCACGATCGGACGCTGGTTGATGTTCGTGTTCTGGTTCGAACGGGTGTACTTGATCAGGTTGTAGATATCCACACCGACTTCGCCGGCGGCGTTTTCGTCGTCATTGACGCGAATCACCACACGGTCGGCATCGACGTAGTCGACCAGGCCGCCACGCAGGGCTTGCACGGTCGTACCCGAGTCGACGGCCACGGTACGTTCGATACCCGTACCCACCACCGACTTTTCCGGACGCAGGCAAGGCACTGCCTGGCGCTGCATGTTCGAACCCATCAGTGCACGGTTCGCGTCATCGTGTTCCAGGAACGGAATCAGCGAAGCAGCAACCGATACGATCTGCGACGGCGCAACGTCCATGTAGTGCACGTTGTCGCGCGCGGTCAGCATGGTTTCACCGGCTTCGCGGCAGGCCACGAGGTCGTCGGTGAAGTGCCCTTCGGCGTCCAGGCTCGCGTTCGCCTGGGCGATCACGTAGCGGCTTTCTTCAATGGCCGACAGGTAGTCGATCTGATCCGTGACCTTGTTGTCCACGACCTTGCGATACGGCGTTTCGAGGAAGCCGTATTCGTTCAGGCGGGCATACAGCGCCATCGAGTTGATCAGGCCGATGTTCGGACCTTCCGGCGTTTCGATCGGGCACACGCGGCCATAGTGGGTCGGGTGCACGTCGCGGACTTCGAAGCCTGCGCGTTCGCGGGTCAGACCGCCTGGTCCCAGTGCCGAGACGCGACGCTTGTGCGTGATCTCGGACAGCGGGTTGGTCTGGTCCATGAACTGCGACAGCTGGCTCGAACCGAAGAACTCCTTGATCGCGGCCGAAATCGGCTTGGAGTTGATCAGGTCGTGCGGCATCAGGTTTTCGGCTTCGGCCTGGCCCAGACGTTCCTTGACGGCACGTTCGACACGGACGAGACCGGCGCGGAACTGGTTTTCGGCCAGTTCGCCCACGCAGCGGACGCGGCGGTTGCCCAGGTGATCGATGTCATCGATTTCGCCGCGGCCGTTACGCAGTTCGACCAGGATCTTGATCGTGTCAAGAATGTCCTGGTTGGTCAGCGTCATGGTCCCGGTGATGTCGTTGCCACGGCCCAGACGGCTGTTGACCTTCATGCGGCCCACGCGCGACAGATCGTACGTCTCTTCGTTGAAGAACAGACGATGGAACAACGCTTCGACAGCGTCTTCGGTTGGCGGCTCGCCAGGGCGCATCATGCGATAGATCGCGACACGGGCGGCGGTCTGGTCGGTCGTTTCGTCGACGTTCAGCGTCTGCGAAATGTACGGACCCTGATCCAGGTCGTTCGTGTACAGCGTCTCGATCGTGCGGACGTTGTGGTTGCGCAGCTTGTCGAGCAACGTTTCGGTCAGCTCGTCGTTCGCGCTTGCGACGATTTCGCCGGTTTCCGGATCGATGGCATTTTTTGCCAGCGAGCGGCCCAGCAGGAAATCTTCAGGCACGGAGATGCGTTCCGTGCCGGCGGAGACCAGGTCACGGATGTTCTTGGCGTTGATGCGCTTGTCTTTCGCGACCAGCGTCTTGCCCAGCTTGTCGTTGATGTCGAAACGCGCGACTTCACCCTTCCAGCGCTCAGGCACGAACTCCATCAGGCCGCCCTCGCTCTGCAGTTCGAACGTATCGAAGCTGAAGAAGTGTTCGAGGATAGTCTCGGGGGTCATGCCGATCGCCTTGAGCAGGATCGTCACGGGCATCTTGCGACGGCGGTCGACGCGGAAGAACAGGATGTCCTTCGGGTCGAATTCGAAGTCGAGCCACGAACCGCGGTAAGGAATCACGCGGGCCGAGAACAGCAACTTGCCGGAGCTGTGGGTCTTGCCGCGGTCGTGCTCGAAGAACACGCCTGGCGAACGGTGCAGCTGCGAAACGATGACCCGTTCCGTGCCGTTGATCACGAACGAACCCGTCGTCGTCATGAGCGGAATCTCGCCCATGTAGACTTCCTGTTCCTTCACTTCCTTCACGGTGGGCTTGCTGGCCTCGCGGTCGAGCAGCACCAGGCGCACCTTGGCGCGCAGGGGCGATGCGAAGGTCAGGCCCCGTTGTTGGCATTCCCGAACGTCGAAGGCGGGTTCGCCAAGCACATAGCTGACGAATTCCAGCCGGGCCATCTGGTTGTGGCTGACGATGGGGAATATCGAGGTGAACGCGGCTTGGAGGCCCTCATCCTTCCGACGCAGAGGAGCGGTCTCTTCTTGCAGAAAGGTCAGGTACGATTCAAGCTGGGTAGCCAGCAGATACGGGACGCTCTGAACGTCCTCGCGCTTGGCGAAGCTTTTGCGGATGCGCTTCTTTTCGGTGAACGAGTAGGGCATGAGCACTCCGACTCAGGTTGCGTGAACCGCGGGCGGCGGTCCTAAAATACGACTTCGAAATCTGGGCAGAACGTCCAGCAGCCTGGCTGGCGTCCCTTCAACCGGAAAGGGTTCCGGCACGGGTTTCGGGTTCGAAGGCGGCAGCGTGGGCCACCTGCGCACCGGAAATCCGTTACATCGGGCTTTCTATGACCGCGGAAAGCCCGAGTAATTCCCCTGATAAGGGGTCAAGAAAACACCCCTTTCAGAACGCAAAAACCCGGAGGTCGTTTTGACGGACCCCCGGGTGCATGCGGAACCGAAATTACTTGATATCGGCCTTTGCACCAGCTTCTTCGAGCTTCTTCTTGGCGGCTTCGGCGTCAGCCTTCGACACGCCTTCCTTCACTGCCTTAGGAGCGCCGTCAACGACGTCCTTGGCTTCCTTCAGGCCCAGGCCGGTCAGCTCGCGAACTGCCTTGATGACGTTGACCTTGTTGGCGCCGACTTCGGCCAGGATGACGTTGAATTCGGTCTGCTCTTCAGCAGGTGCTGCAGCAGCAGCGCCGCCGCCAGCAGCAGCAGGAGCTGCAACAGCAGCTGCCGACACGCCGAACTTCTCTTCCAGATCCTTGATCAGTTCCGACAGTTCCAGAACGGTCAGGCCAGCGATAGCTTCAATGATTTCTGCTTTGTTCAGTGCCATTTTCTTTAGATTTCCAAATAGTTTGATACCAGGTGCGGTAGTCGCTTTTGTCCAACGAAGAGGCGATTAAGCCGCTTCCGCCTGCTTGTCGCGTACTGCGGCGAGGCCGCGCACGAACTTGGACGGAACTTCGTTGAGCGTACGCACAAACGTTGCGATCGGGGCTTGCATCGTGCCGAGCAGTTTTGCCAACAGTTCTTCGCGCGAAGGCAGGGCGGCCAGGGCCTTGATGCCTTCAACGTTCATCAGGCTGTTCGGCAGCGAGCCGGCCTTCAGAACGAGCTTGTCATTGGTTTTGGCAAAGTCAGCCAGTACTTTTGCTGCAGCCACTGGGTCGGCGCTCACTGCATAAATCAGCGGACCGGCCAAGTGGGTGGACAGACCCTCGAAAGGGGTGCCAGCGATGGCGCGAATGGCCAGCGTGTTCTTCAGAACACGCAGGTAAACACCCGACTCACGTGCTTTCTTGCGCAGTACGGTGACGGCAGCGACGTCCAGACCCCGGTACTCTGCGATGATGATCGATTGAGCCTTGGCAACTTCTACCGAGATCTCTTCGATAACCACCGTCTTCTCTTTACGATTGAGACTCACGGTCGAACACTCCATCAAAAGACGCTTGGGGAAATCCCGTTGCGTCAACCGAATGCGGCGAACCTGGTCGAGTTCTTTGGATAAGAATTCTTCCTGGGACCGCCGTCTACGCTGGATCCGCTGCTAGGCCTGTTCTTGGCGCACTGGGCGTTGCAACAGGATTCGCCAACGGTTTTAAGATCTGCGGATCGGCCTCCTGCCTGAGCAGGCGGCACCCTCGTTTCTCTCCCGCGGTCTTTGACAGCAACACCCTTTGTCCGGCGAACCGGCCGCGGGGTGCAGCCCAAAGTTTGGTACTACAAATGCTGCCTTGCGTGACGCCTATCAGGCGCTCAGCGAAGCCTGGTCGACGCGAACACCGCCACCCATCGTCGACGACACGGCCAGCTTGCGCAGGTACACGCCCTTGGCAGTGGCAGGACGCGCCTTGTTCAGGGCATCGACCAGCGCCACCAGGTTGGACTGGAGCTGTTCGACGTTGAACGATGCACGGCCGATCGTGGCGTGGATGATGCCTGCCTTGTCGGTACGGTATTGAACCTGACCGGCCTTGGCGTTCTTGACGGCGGTAGCGACGTCAGGCGTCACGGTACCGACCTTCGGGTTAGGCATCAGGCCACGGGGACCCAGGATCTGACCCAGGGCGCCCACGACGCGCATCGTGTCTGGCGACGCGATGACGATGTCAAAGTCCATCTTGCCGGCCTTGATCTGGTCGGCCAGGTCTTCCATGCCGACGATGTCGGCGCCGGCGGCTTTCGCCTGCTCGGCCTTGTCGCCCTGTGCGAACACGGCGACGCGCACGCTCTTGCCGGTACCGGCAGGCAGCACGACGGAGCCGCGAACCAGCTGGTCCGACTTCTTGGCGTCGATGCCGAGCTGCACGGCCAGGTCGATGGATTCATCGAACTTGGCGGTGGCGGTGTCTTTCACCAGCGCGAGCGCTTCGGCGACGGGGTACAGCTTGTTGCGGTCGATCTTTGCGCGGACCGCGGTAATGCGTTTCGACAGACGTGCCATGATTACAGACCCTCTACCGTGATGCCCATGCTGCGGGCGCTACCAGCGATCGTACGAACCGCGGCGTCGAGATCGGCGGCGGTCAGGTCAGGTTGCTTGGTCTTGACGATTTCTTCGACTTGCGCGCGCGTCAGCGAGCCCACCTTGGCGGTGTGCGGCGTGGGCGAGCCCTTCTGGATGCCGGCAGCCTTCTTGATCAGGATGGTCGCTGGAGGCGACTTCATCACGAACGTGAAGCTCTTGTCGGCAAAAGCGGTGATCACCACGGGAATCGGCAGACCAGGCTCCATGCCTTGCGTCTTGGCGTTGAACGCCTTGCAGAATTCCATGATGTTCAGACCGCGCTGACCCAGCGCAGGACCGATAGGGGGGGACGGGTTGGCTTTACCAGCTGGAACTTGCAGCTTGATGAAGCCGACGATTTTCTTCGCCATGGTGTGCTCCTTTCGGGTTCAATCGCCCTTGACAGGGCTCCCCGAGGTTGCCGGCCGGGATTCTTCGGCATCGCAGACGCCGAAACCCGGATGACGCTGGCCGCAGCGCGTCATCCGGTTATTCATACCAAGCTCAGGACTTTTCGACCTGGCTGAAATCGAGTTCCACCGGGGTCGAACGACCAAAAATGGTCACGGACACGCGCAGCTTGCTCTTTTCGTAGTTGACGTCTTCGACGTTGCCGTTGAAGTCTGCAAACGGACCTTCCTTGATGCGGACCATTTCGCCCACTTCGAACAAGACCTTCGGCCGTGGCTTTTCCACGCCCTCTTGCATCTGCGACAGCATGTCGTCGACTTCTTTCTGGGAGATCGGCGTGGGCCGGTTGCCCGAACCGCCAATGAAACCCGTGACTTTGTTGGTGTTCTTCACCAGGTGCCACGTTTCGTCGGTCAGATCCATCTCGACGAACACGTAACCCGGGAAAAAGCGCCGTTCGGTCACGGACTTGCTACCGCCCTTCACTTCGATCACTTCTTCGGTGGGGACCAGGATCTGACCAAAAGAGGTATCCAGACCGGCCCGCTCCACACGTTCCATCAGCGCCTTTTGAACGCTTTTTTCCATGCCAGAGTAGACATGAACGACGTACCAACGCTTGCTCATCGCTTCATTCCGCCGTTTTATTTCCAACCGAGAAGCAGGTCGTACAGCACCCATTCAATCGATTTGTCAGTCAGCCACAGGAAAACCGCCATGATCACCACGAACGCGAACACGGCGCCGGTGGTCTGGATGGTTTCCTTGCGGTTCGGCCAGACGACCTTGCGGGTCTCCTGGTAGGAGTCTTGCGCGAATGCGATGACCCGGCGGCCGGGTTCGCTGAAGTACGCGATCACCAGGGCAACAACCAGGCCGACGATCACGACGCCGACGCGGGCAATGGTAGGGCTCGACGACAAGGCGTAAAAGCCCACCAGCCCGGCCACGAAGGCGGCAATCGCCAGGCCCACTTTGACTCGATCGGTGGAGCTTGTTACGGTTTCGACGTTTGGATTCGACATCTGTTCGTCCGGGCCGCTTCAGCAGGACTGAAGGCGGCTGTGCTTGCAAAGACAACCCGGCTCTTGCGGCGCCATGCAAGCTTCAGACCGAAGCTCGGACATAGAACCCGCGAGCTCCGGGAGAAAGTGGCAGGGGAAGAGGGAATCGAACCCACAACCTTTGGTTTTGGAGACCAACGCTCTGCCAATTGAGCTATTCCCCTAAAGTCTCAAGCGCCATCCGGGGATGACGCTCGTTTGATCTTGCTGGCGAAGAGTTGGCGGCTTCGCCTGACTGTGATTTTCGAACTTTCTAGGAAGCTTTCGGACCGGCTTTTGACCCGTCGTCTGCGTTCTTGTTCGATAAAGCAGCCATTGCAGAAAGCGTTTCCGCTCTCTGCAACCCAGCATATTACTTCAGAATCGTGGCAACGACACCGGCGCCGACGGTACGACCGCCTTCACGGATGGCGAAGCGCAGACCTTCTTCCATGGCGATGGGGGCCAGCAGCTTGACCGTGATCGACACGTTGTCGCCTGGCAGAACCATTTCCTTGTCTTCCGGCAGCTCGATCGAGCCCGTCACGTCAGTCGTACG
>NZ_JACCBP010000004.1 GCF_013408655.1 Pigmentiphaga litoralis | reverse complement strand
CGTACGACTGACGTGACGGGCTCGATCGAGCTGCCGGAAGACAAGGAAATGGTTCTGCCAGGCGACAACGTGTCGATCACGGTCAAGCTGCTGGCTCCCATCGCCATGGAAGAAGGTCTGCGCTTCGCCATCCGTGAAGGCGGTCGTACCGTCGGCGCCGGTGTCGTTGCCACGATCCTGAAGTAAGACTCGGTACTTACGTCCGGAAGGCGCTTCGGCGCTTTCCACCCCAACGCTTCGGAAGGTGCCTCTGGCGTCTTCCACCCTCGCTCTTTAGGAATGTCCCATGAAAAAGCAAAAGATTCGCATCCGCCTCAAGGCTTTCGACTACAAGCTCATCGACCAGTCGGCCGCTGAAATCGTTGAAACCGCGAAGCGGACCGGCGCAGTCGTCCGTGGCCCCGTGCCGCTGCCGACCCGTATCCGCCGGTACGATCTGCTGCGTTCGCCGCACGTCAACAAGACGTCGCGCGATCAGTTCGAGATCCGCACCCATCAACGCCTGATGGACATCGTGGATCCCACGGACAAGACGGTTGACGCGCTGATGCGCCTGGACCTGCCCGCAGGTGTCGACGTCGAAATCGCTCTGAACTAATCGTCTCGTATTTGCACCCCGCCCTTGTATAACGCGCGGGGTGCGCGCTATACTTGCCGGCTTGCCAGTAATTTTTCGCCCAGTCAATGCAGTATCGGGCTGTGACCCGTTCTTGACGGCACTGCTGGTTCTTATTTGCTCAGCTTGAACTTCAGGTTGACGCGTCACTGGCAAGAGTCGCGCTGGCAATCACCTTTGTTTGCTGCACGACCGCACTACCTACCACATTCTGGCGTAATGCCATTTTTAGCCCCGGCCAATCGCAGTCGGGAACGGAGAAAACGATGTCGACCCAATCGACGACCTCCACGCCAGCCGCATTCCGGCTAGGCTTGGTGGGTCGCAAGGTTGGCATGACCCGTATCTTCACGGACGATGGTGAATCCATCCCTGTGACGGTACTGGACGTGTCGAACAACCGTGTGACCCAGGTCAAGTCCCCGCAAGCCGACGGCTACGCAGCCGTCCAGGTCACGTTTGGTACGCGCCGTGCATCGCGCGTCACCAGCCCGCTTACCGGTCACTTCGCGAAAGCGGGTGTCGAAGCAGGCAGCGTGCTCAAAGAATTCCGTCTTGATCCGGCTAAAGCAGCCGAATTCGCTCCAGGCGCCGTTGTCGCTGTCGAGTCCGTGTTCACCGTTGGCCAGAAAGTCGACGTGACCGGTACCACGATCGGTAAGGGCTTCTCGGGCGCGATCAAGCGTCACCACTTCTCGTCGAACCGTGCGTCGCACGGTAACTCGGTTTCGCACAACTCGGCTGGCTCCATCGGTATGGCGCAGGATCCGGGTCGCGTGTTCCCAGGCAAGAAGATGGCAGGTCACCTTGGTGACGTGCAACGCACTGTGCAAAACCTCGAAGTCATTCGTGTGGACGCTGAACGCGGTCTGCTGCTGGTCCGTGGCGCCGTCCCCGGCCACGCCAACGCGAATGTCGTCGTGCGTCCCGCGATCAAAGGAGCCTGATAATGGAACTCAAGCTTCTGAATGATCAGGGCCAGTCGTCCGCAACCGTGAACGCCCCCGATACCATTTTCGGCCGCGAATTCAACGAAGCGCTGGTTCACCAGGTGGTCGTGGCCTATCAGGCCAACGCCCGCAGCGGTAACCGCGCCCAGAAGGACCGCGAGCAAGTCAAGCACACGACCAAGAAGCCGTGGCGCCAGAAGGGTACGGGCCGCGCTCGTGCCGGTATGTCGTCGTCGCCGCTGTGGCGTGGTGGTGGTCGGATTTTCCCGAACTCGCCTGACGAAAACTTCAGCCAGAAGGTCAACAAGAAGATGTATCGCGCCGGTATGCGCTCGATCCTCTCCCAGTTGGCCCGCGAAGATCGTATCGCCATCGTCGATGCGTTTGTGCTCGAGTCGCCCAAGACCAAGTTGGCCGCTGACAAGCTCAAGACGCTCGGTCTGACGTCGGTGCTGATCATTACCGATACGGTTGACGAAAACCTCTACCTGGCCACGCGCAATCTGCCGCACGTCGCCGTGGTCGAGTCCCGTTACGCCGATCCGCTGTCGCTGATCCACTACAACAAAGTGTTGATCACCAAGCCAGCGATCGCTCAGCTCGAGGAGATGCTGGGATGAGCAAGAATGAACGTCTGATGCAAGTCCTGTTGGCCCCGATCGTCTCCGAAAAGAGCACGTTCATTGCCGACAAGAACGAGCAAGTGGCTTTCCGTGTCATCCAAGATGCCACCAAGCCAGAAATCAAGGCTGCCGTCGAACTGCTCTTCAAGGTGCAGGTCGAGTCCGTGCAGGTGCTCAATACCAAGGGCAAAGTCAAGCGCTTTGGCCGTTTCATGGGTCGTCGCCGGAACGAAAGAAAGGCGTACGTGTCGTTGAAGCCAGGTCAGGAAATCGACTTTGCGCAGGAGGTGAAGTAAATGCCCCTCGTTAAGCTAAAGCCGACTTCCGCCGGCCGTCGCGGCATGGTCAAGGTGGTTCATCCCCACCTGTTCAAGGGCCGCCCGCTTGACGCGCTTCTGGAAAAACAGATCCAGAACGCCGGTCGTAACAACAACGGCCACATCACCACGCGTCATCGCGGCGGTGGTCACAAGCAACACTATCGTCTCATCGACTTCAAGCGGACCAAGGACGGGATTCCGGCCAAGGTCGAGCGTATTGAATACGATCCTAACCGCACGGCGCACATCGCTCTGATCTGCTACGCCGACGGCGAGCGTCGCTACATCATTGCGCCACGCGGTCTGGAAGTCGGTGCAACGCTGTTGTCGGGTGTCGAAGCGCCTATCCGCGCCGGCAACACCCTGCCTATCCGCAATATTCCAGTCGGTTCGACGATTCACTGCGTCGAGATGCTGCCTGGCAAGGGCGCACAGATGGTGCGTTCGGCCGGTGCTTCGGCAGTGCTGCTGGCTCGTGAAGGTACCTACGCTCAGGTTCGCCTGCGCTCCGGCGAAGTCCGGAAGGTGCACATCGAGTGCCGCGCTACCATCGGCGAAGTTTCCAACGAAGAGCATGGCCTGCGCCAGATCGGCAAAGCCGGTGCAACGCGTTGGCGTGGTATTCGTCCTACCGTTCGTGGCGTTGCAATGAACCCTGTCGATCATCCCCACGGTGGTGGTGAAGGTCGCACCGGCGAAGCACGCGAACCGGTCAGCCCCTGGGGCACTCCGTCCAAGGGTTTCAAGACCCGCCGCAATAAGCGGACGAGCAATATGATCGTCCAGCGGCGCAAGAAGAAGTAAGCGAGGCAAGCATGTCACGTTCTATCAAGAAAGGACCGTTTGTCGATCTTCACCTTCTCAAGAAGGTCGAGACCGCCACGGCCGGAAAAGACAAACGCCCAATCAAGACCTGGTCGCGCCGTTCCACGATCCTGCCCGATTTCATCGGGCTCACGATCGCTGTGCACAATGGCCGTCAGCACGTTCCCGTGTACGTCAACGAGAACATGGTTGGTCACAAGCTCGGTGAGTTCGCGCTGACCCGTACGTTCAAGGGCCACGCTGCGGACAAAAAGGCCAAGAGGTAATCGGGGCTATGGAAACCACAGCAAAACTGCGCGGCGTCCGCGTCTCGGCCCAGAAGGCTCGACTGGTTGCGGACATGGTCCGCGGCAAGTCGGTCGCTCAGGCCATCAACATCCTGACGTTCACGCCCAAGAAGTCCGCCGGCATCATCAAGAAAGTGGTCGAATCCGCTATCGCGAATGCCGAGCACAATGACGGCGCCGACATTGACGAACTGAAGGTCAAGACCATCATCGTCGACAAGGGTACTTCGCTCAAGCGTTTCGACGCTCGTGCGAAGGGCCGCGGCGTCAAGATCGAGAAGCAGACCTGCCACATCGTGGTCACGGTCGGCAACTAAGGAGCCACGATGGGACAGAAGATTCATCCAACCGGGTTCCGACTCGCGGTCAGCCGTAATTGGTCCTCCCGTTGGTTCGCCAACGGCAGCAACTACGCCGTCATGCTCGCGGAAGACATCAAGGTTCGCGAATACCTGAAGAAGAAGCTGAAAGGCGCTTCCGTCGGTCGCGTGATCATCGAGCGTCCTGCCAAGAATGCCCGCGTCACCATCTACTCGGCTCGTCCGGGCGTGGTGATCGGCAAGAAGGGCGAGGACATCGAAATCCTGAAGGCCGATCTGCAGCGTCTGATGGGCGTGCCTGTGCACGTCAACATCGAAGAAATCCGCAAGCCGGAAATCGACGCTCAACTGATCGCCGACTCGATCTCGCAACAGCTCGAAAAGCGCATCATGTTCCGCCGCGCGATGAAACGCGCCATGCAGAATGCGATGCGTCTGGGTGCCCAGGGCATCAAGATCATGAGCGCCGGTCGTCTGAACGGCATCGAAATCGCCCGTACCGAGTGGTATCGCGAAGGCCGTGTGCCGTTGCACACCCTGCGCGCGAACATCGACTACGGCACTTCGGAAGCCGGCACGACCTACGGCCTGATCGGCATCAAGGTTTGGGTGTACAAGGGCGATACCCTTGGTACAGCCGAACAGAATGCCGTGCCGGAAGCGAGCAAGGACGATGAGCGCAAGCCGCGTCGTGGTCCCCGCAATGACCGCAACGAGCGTCCGGGCAATCGTCCTGGCGCCCCGCGTGGTCGCGGTGGCCGCAAGCCTGAAGGTGACGGAGCAGTTGCTGCTGCCGCACCGGACGCTGGCGCTGCTGCCAAGCGCGCGCCGCGCAAGCCGGCTGATGCAGCCGCGCCTGCCGCGCCTGCCAAAGACGGAGAATAAAGATGCTGCAGCCTTCACGCAGAAAATACCGCAAGGAACAAAAGGGCCGTAATACCGGATTGGCCACGCGCGGCGCTAACGTGTCGTTCGGCGAATTCGGTCTCAAGGCCACGGGCCGCGGTCGCTTGACGGCGCGTCAGATCGAAGCGGCTCGCCGCGCGATCTCGCGTCACATCAAGCGCGGCGGCCGGATCTGGATCCGGATTTTCCCAGACAAGCCAATTTCGCAGAAACCTGCTGAAGTTCGGATGGGTAACGGTAAAGGTAACCCTGAGTACTGGGTTGCCGAGATCCAGCCGGGCAAAGTGCTCTATGAGATGGACGGTGTGAACGAAGAACTGGCGCGCGAGGCTTTCCGCCTGGCAGCCGCCAAGCTTCCGATCTCGACCACCTTCGTTACGCGCCACATCGGCTCGTAAGGGGATAGGAATGAAAGCAAGCGAATTCCGTTCGAAAGACGAAGCAGAGCTCACGAAAGAGCTCGAAGGTCTGCTCCGGGCCCAGTTCAGTCTGCGTATGCAGATGGCTACCCAGCAGCTTTCCAATAGCAGCCAGCTACGCAAAGTACGGCGCGACATCGCGCGTGTACGGACCGTGCAGCGCGAAAAGGCCGGGAAGTAATCATGAGCGAAGCAAAACTGAAGCGTGCTCTGACGGGCCGTGTGACGAGCGACAAGATGAACAAAACCGTGACCGTGCTGGTCGAGCGGCGCGTCAAGCACCCGCTGTACGGCAAGATCATCGTGCGTTCGAACAAGTACCACGCACACGACGAAACGAACCAGTACAAGACCGGTGACCTGGTCGAGATTTCGGAAACACGTCCGATCTCGAAGACCAAGGCATGGACTGTGGTTCGCCTGTTGGAAGCCGCACGGATCGTCTGATCCTGCGGTGACCGGGCGGCGCAAGCCGCTGGTCAACAAGCACTAGGAACGCGGAAGTACGGCCTGCAGGCAACTGCAGGAAGTGCTTCCGCGTTTTTTTTCTTCCGTGGAGGTTGATGCCGCCAGCCTTGTCAGCCTTGTCGGCGTTGTCGGCCGTGACGGCGAGTGTCGACAGGCGCCAGCAGAAGACCGTATTCCGGCCTTCCGCCGGTTACGCCTGGGCCAGCTTGGCGAAGGCGCCGTCCAGCGCCATCAGTTCGTCGTAGCTGCCTGCTTCGGCGATCTTGCCCTGGTCCAGCACGAGGATGCGATCGGCCTGCCGGATCGTGCTGATGCGGTGCGCAATCACGATGCGGGTCGACGACAGGCCAAGTATGGTCCGCATGGCGATCGCCTGGGTGGTGTTGTCCAGCGCGCTGGTGGCTTCGTCCAGGATCAGGATGGGCGGCTGCTGCACAAAGGCACGCGCCAGGGCCAGCCGCTGCACCTGTCCACCCGACAGCGTGCGGGTCGCGTCGTGCAGCAGCGTGTGGATCCCCATCGGCATGGCCGCAACGTCTTCGGCTACGGCCGCCTGTGCCAGCGCCCGCCACACGTCGTCCACCGTGGCGTTTGACGTTCCCCGAACGATCTCGAACAAGGTGCCTGGCGGCAGCGTGCCGTCCTGCAGCACCACGCCTACTTGCGTGCGGTAGGCGGCGGGGTGCATGGACCGGAGGTCCTGGCCATCGACATACACCGCGCCGGATGACGGCGTTTCCAGCCCGAGCGCCAGCCGCACCAGGGTCGATTTGCCGCAGCCCGATGGGCCGACGATGGCGATCATCTCGCCCGGCGCAGCCTTGAAGCTCAAGCCGCCAAAAACCACCGTGCCGTCGCTGCCATAACGGAACTGGACATTGGAAAACTCCAGCGCGCCCGTCAGTTCGCCGGGGTCGCTGCGTCCAGCGGTGGGTTCAGGCTGCTTTTCCAGCAGCGGCAACGCATATTTCCAGCTGGGCGCCAGCATCCATACCGACAGGAATCCGGCCGTCAGCTGGCCCACCGCCGACAGCAGGATGGCAAATGCCGTCAGCGTGGCGACGACCTTGGCGACCGGCAGGGCGCTCGCGGCGTCGCCCTGGTTGAGCATATGGACCACGGCGAACAGCACCGCGGCGGATAGCAAGGACAGCGCCGTCAGGGCCGCCTCGTACGCGTTCATCACACGCCGCGCCTTGACCATGCGCCGGCGCATGGCGGCAAAGCGGTCGCCCCAGCGCGTGACCGCGCGGTCTTCGGCGCCCGCCGACCGCAGCTTGACCAGCCCGTTGATCATCTGCACGAACAGGCTGTCGGCCAGGCCTTCCAGCTGTTCGCCATTCAGGTAGGCCCGCGCCTGCAGATAGCCCGCCAAGGCGCCAATGCCCACCTGCACGATCACCAGCCCCAAGGCCACCAACGCAATCAGGGGATGATTCAGCAGCAAGGTGATCAGGCTGGACACCATCATGCCCAGGCTGCCCGCTGCGGTGAACAGGAAGATCTGCACCCCCGTCGGCACCGAGATCGCCGACCCGGCGCGCCCCACCAGCTCGGCGCTGCCCTGCGTGCGGAAGTAGCTGAGCGGCAGACTGGCAATGCGGTCCCAGACCACGCGGTACAGTTCGCCATTGCTGCGCGCCTGCACCCGTTGCTTGGCGATTTCGCCGCCCACCTGCAGCAGGTAGCCCACCACGCCGATCATGACGATGGCGACGCCCACCTGGGCGAGCTGGCTCGTCATGGCCGACGGGGCCAGCACGCCCAGAATGAATCCGGTGGCCATGGGCAGCACCTGGGCCAGCAGACTGCCCACCAGCATGGTCGCAAAGAATCCCAGCAGATCGCCCCGGCTGCCTTTCAAACTGTCAAAGAACAGGTTGGCAAAAGAAGCCTTGCCGGGCCGCTGCGGCTTGAACAGCGTCCAGACCGACGGCGACAGCTCGGCCGCGGTGGCCGCGGTCACGCGGCGCATGCTGCCGTGGCGGTCGACTTCATCGTAGTGACCGCCCCGGAACAGCAGCGCCACCGGCTCACCGGTCAGGCGCTCCGCCAGGAAGGCGCCGCCATCGGCCCGCCACCACGCGTCCTTGAGCCGCGCGGGCTGCAAGCGGATCTTGGACGCCCGGGCAATCTCCTGCGCCGTCGCCGGCCGGTCGACCTGGGCCTGCCGGGCGCGCACGGGCGCTTCGATCGCCATATCCAGCGTCTTGCCGATCCGGCGCATCACGTCCAGCAGCGGTTCCGTGCTGGCCACCCCGCTGGGGGGCAGCGGGTTGCCCAGCACGTCGGCAAAGCGGCCGGCGGTGTCGTGTTCGGCATGGCGTTCGGCCGCGCGGCGGGCGGTCAGGCGGTTGAACTCGTCCGCTTCCCCCAGGCCCCGCACCAGCGGCAACAGTTCGACAATGGCTTCGTGGAAGACATCAAGCCGTTCATGCCAGTCATCGCCGGCCAGCCCGTCCTGCCAGCTGAAGGTTTCAACCGGCGCGTCGGCATCCAGCACCAGCCAACTGCTGGCCGTCAGCGGCACCAGGCCGGACGGCAGCGTTTCCAGGCCCAGCAGGCGGCTGCTGCCGTGTACGCGCGCCCACATGCTGTGGCCGTGGGTGCCCACCACGGCACCGGCCTGCGCGACGGCAAAAGGTTGTTCGGGCGATACCACCACGTCGGCGCGCGGCTTGGGTTCAATCACCCGTGCCACCCCGGCAATTACCGCGGCGATCCAGGTGTCCAGGCCGTCGGCAAAGGCGTCGGACGGTTGCGCCACGGCCCACGAACGGCCAGGCAGGCGGAACACGTGCGTGTCGCGGGTCCGGACGGCAATCAGGGTTTCGTCGCCGAAGAAGCTGGTACCCACACCGAACAGCAGGCCGCCCGCGCCGATGCGGGCAATGGGACGGCGGGCAATGGCGTCGACCGCCGATGCCGCAAAGATGCGCACTTCGCCCGTGGCGACCACAAAACAGTCGCCAACCGTATCCAATGCGAAGGTGGCGGCCGTGATTTCGTGCGGCGCCGGTTCGTCCGGCGAGTCCGCAGGGGGCAAGGGCCGGGCGCTCATGCTTCCACCTCGGTCATCAGGGTGCGGAAAGGGCCATCCGTGGCAATCAGAACATCGGGGTCGCCCTGCTGCACGATGCGGCCTTTTTCCAGGACGATCACTTCGTCGCAATCCCGCACGGCGGTCAGTCGGTGAGCGATCACCACCAGCGTCGCGCCCATGCCGCGCAGGTGGCGGAACAGCATCGCTTCGGTGTCGCTGTCCAGCGCCGCGGTGGCCTCGTCCAGGATCAGCAGGCGCGGGTCGCGCACCAGCGCGCGTGTCAGTTCCAGCCGGGCGCGCTGCCCGCCAGACAAGTCGGTGCCGCCCTCGGCCACGGCGGCGCCGTAGCCCCCAGGCCGTTGCAGGATGGTGTCGTGAATCAGGGCCAGGCGCGCGGCCGCAATCAGGCGGTCATCGGGCAGGCTCGGGTCCCACAGGCTGATGTTGTCGCGGACCGTGCCCTGAAAGATGGCCGACCGCTGGTCGACATACGCCAATGCCTGGCGAAAGGCCGCGCGCGGCATCTCGGCGATATTGCGATCGTCGATCAGGATCTCGCCCTGGTTGGGTTGCAGCAGGCCGGCCAGCAAGGATGCCAGCGTCGATTTGCCAGACCCCGATGCGCCCACGATGCCCAGCCGCCGCCCGGGCGCCAGGGTGAACGAAATGCCGTCCAGCAGCGGTGCGACGCCCGGCGAATAGGAAAATGACAGGTTGCGCACTTCCAGCTTGCCGGCCGGCCGGGCCTTGCCGCCGTCACCCGCAGGCCGGTCGGTAAATTCGGTCGCCAGCGGGTGCTGCATCGTGTCGTTCACCATCTGCAGGTAGGCCTGGCCATCCTGGATCTTGCTGCCCAGCTGCACCAGTTGGCCGACCGGCGCCATGAACCCGGCCATCAGCGCCTGGAAGGCCACCAGCATGCCGATCGTCAGGTCACCGGCCACCACCATATTGCCGCCCAGCACCAGCACGATGCCGCCGGCCGCCGTCGCGACCAGCCGGGGCAGGGCGGTCAGGCGCACCTGCCGGGTCGCCAGCGCCTGCCGCAGGTTCATCACCCGGGCGTTCATCGATACCAGCCGGCCGCGCAAATGATCTTCGGTGCCGTTGGCCTTGTAGCCTTCCACCATCTGCAACCCCTGCTTGGCAAAGCCGGTCTGCATCGTGAGGGCCGACAGCAGCCGCCGGTTGTCATCGGCCAGCGCGCGCGACAGCAGCGACAGAATGCCCAGGCTCACCAGGGCGAACAGCAGCACGACGGCGGCCAGCCGCGGCGCATACCAGGTCATCGCCGCCAGGTAGGCCGACGCGGTGATCAGGTTGAACAGCACCAGGCCGATATCGCCCGCAGCCAGCTGGGCGATACGGTCGTTGAGCATGACCCGGCTCGACACGTCGCCTGGGTGCCGCTGCGCAAAGTAGGCCATCGGCAGCCGCACCACGTGATTCACGAAACGGAGCGCGCCCAGCAGCGCCACCCGCGTTTCGAAGCGCAGCATGGCGTCGCGCTGCAGCCAGACGAGCAGGCCATGCACCACCGCGCAGATGCCCATGCCGGCCAGCAACGGCACCAGCCAACTGTCGAAACGATTGACCAGCACCTGGTCCACGAAGACCTGCGTAAAGACTGGCACCAGCAGACCCGGCACGATGAGTACGGCCGACAGCGCCAGCACAAAGGCCAGCGCGCCGCGTGTGCCCTGCATGCGGCTTTCCAGCGCGCGGCGGATCGATGGCTTGTGGCCTGACGGCACAAAGTCCGGCCCGGGCGTCAGCGTCAGCACGATGCCCGTGAAGTTGCGGTCGAACTCCTCGTTCGATACGGTGCGGGGGCCCTGCGCGGGATCATTCAGGTAAACCACCCCGCGCCCGACGCCTTCGACCACCAGAAAGTGATTCATGCCCCAGTGGACGATGGCCGGCATGGGGTTGGTGCGCAAATGGGCCGGCTCCATCCGCTGGGCCGCCACCTGCATGCCGTGGTGACGCGCGGCGCGCACGATCGCCGCGGCCGAACTGCCGTCGCGCGACACATTGCACGCGACCCGCAGTTCTTCCAGCGTGACCCAGCGCCCGAAATGCGCCAGCACGATGCCCAGGGCCGCGGCGCCGCATTCGGCCGCTTCCATCTGCAGGACGGTGGGGGTGCGCCGCCGCCGGGAAAGCCCCGACCCCAAGGCACGGGTCAAGGCTGCGCTGCCTGGCCACGATCCTGCAGGGCAGGAATGGCAACGGCAATCAGCGGCATGCTCCGCACCGTAAAACGGATGTCCGCCAGCGTGCCGCTATCCACCTTCAGGGCGCGCGCCCGCTGCGACGACCACACCGGGGTGGTCGGGTCGCCCGGCTCGGTTTCCAGTTCCACTTCCACTTCGAACGGTGTGCGCAGCCCGCTCATGAAGGTCTCGACCAGGCGGTCGTTCTGCAGCACCCGCGCCATGCTCGCGCTGCTGGCCGGCACATCGGCCACGCGCACCACGCGGCCGCGCATGAAGCCTTCTTCTTCGCGCCGGCTGGTGGACGGCGACACTTCCGCCGGCATGCCCACCTTGATCTTCTTGCCATCGGCTGCCGTCACGTACACGACCACCATCGGCACGCCGGCCCGCGCCGCGCCCTGGCGTTCCAGGGTCAGGATCGGGGTGCCCGGCTGCACGATCTGGCCCACGTTCGCCTTGGTGGCGATGACCTTGCCGGCAAACGGCGACAGCACCGCGTCCATGCGCGTCAGTTGTTCCCGCAGCGCCTGCACGCCGCGCGACGCATTGGTCACCTTCTGGTCGGCCTCGAGCAGCGCGCGCTGGTCCGCGCTGCGCCGCACTTCGGCCTCGGCCTGCATCTTGTTGCGTTCGTCTTCGGCATCGGCGATCTGGCTGGTCAGCGTCAGCAGGTCCTGGCTGGCCGACAGCGCATGATCCCGGGTCACGAAGCCCTTGGTGACCAGGCCGCCCATCACGTCGGCCCGTTCGCGCAGCACGGCTTCCCGCTTGCGCAGCGCATCGATCCGCCCGTTCAACGACACCAGGCGCGCCGATTCGAACCCGCCCCGCGCACCGGTATCGCGCCCCTGCAGGTCGATCACCTGGCGGCGCAGCTTTTCGGCGTCCTGCAGTTCGCCTTGCGCCAGCGTCAGCTTGAGCCGGACTTCCGGCTGTTCGACCCGCGCAATCAGGTCACCCACCTTGACCACGTCGCCCGGCTTGGCCGTAATCGCCTGCAGACGGCCATTGGCTTCGGAAAAAATGTCCGTGACCCCGCCCGGCGCCAGCAGGATGCCCTGGCCCGAGACGGCCACGGGAATGGTGAAGAAGAAGCTCCACGCCAGGGCGCCCGCGACCAGCAGCGCCAGCACGGCGCCGGCGACCCACAGGCGCGGCCGCATGATCCTTAATGAATCGTCGAACGCCGTGTTTTCGATGACGGCATTTGCCGCGGCGGCGCGGAACAACGATTCGCGTTGGGTCATGCCTGTCTGCTAGGAAGGGTGCGGAGGAAGGGGAGGATGCTGTCTGAACCGCAGACAGCAGCAAACCGCGGGTAACTCGTTACCCGCGTTTCTTCTGCCGCGGTCGGATCGACCGCGGCCAGGGCAGTTTGCCAGATTCGCTGCCGGTTTCCTACATGCACGCAGTGTTGTGCAGATAAGCAACCGACGGAGGGCTTCAGCGCATGTTGCCGATGATCGAACTGCGGCTTTCCTGCATCTTCTTGACGAAGTTGGTCATCAGGTCGAAGGCTTCGTTGCGCTTGTTCGACAGGGACTGCAGGCGGAGCATGTCCATCTGCTGGGAATTGCTCATGGAATCCAGCTGGGATTTGGTGCCCGACAACAGGGACTCGACTTCGCCCTTGGTCAGCCCGTCTTTTTCTTGTTCCGTGATATTCACGCCGTGATCTTTCAACGACGTAAGCGTGCTATTGATCAGCGCGGTCTTGGCATCGCCGGTCAGATGTGCGCCCAGTTGGGTGCTGTCGCTGTCGCCCGAATGGAACGACGAGGCAGCCGAGTTCAGCGTTCCCACCGCCTGGTTCAAGTGCGAGATCGTATCGTTCCTGCCCTGCACCGCAGCGATCTGATCTTTGAGCTGGGTTTCAAGCAGGGTGGCGCGCTGCGACTGAACCGCCATCATCGCGGTCTCGAGATCCATGCCCTGGATGCTCTGGGCGGTTACGCCCGTGCCGGCGCCACCGATGATCTTGTCCAGATCCTCTTCGGTCAGGTCGATGATGGGCTTCGGGTTGCTGCTGTCAGTCATTGCGGTACTCCTGGTAGAAGTCGGCGCCAAAGTCTCCACCCTGGCAGGGCACCGTCGCATGAACAGACATCGGAAAGCGGTCCCGTCAGTCGGTCAGCGTCAGCGGCGGGTCATTCAGACCGCGCTGCAGAGTCTGCCAGAACGACCTCTCGGCATCTATCGTTTTTGCGGTTGAACCCCCGCTCCGGCAAACTCATCCGTGATTCACCGCAATGTTGTTGCCGCCGCACAAACTATTCGCGCCCCAGCTATTGCCATGCCCGCCAGATCACGTTATATTCATTGGCTTCCTTCTGGTCTGGCGTCACAGCCTCTCTAGGCGGGAACACATCAGGGCAGAAAAGCAGGGGCCAGTGTCTACTGCCAGGTCTTCAGCCCAGCGGTTTCGTCCATGACAGCATGTCCAGACGGTGCCGGTGGTCTACAAGCAGGCAGCGGTAGGTGCAAACCTTCGCATCAGGAATTTCAACCCAGGGCGGTCGGCATCAGTCGGCAGTCTTACGGGACCAAAACTGATCGGCTGCGTTGTGGGATCTGGTAGCTACCTTCAAGGTTGCGCACGGGGTCCCGGAATGCTTCGGGTTAAGTTGGAATAGGGTAAACCATGATTCAAATGCAGACCAAGTTGGATGTGGCCGACAACACCGGTGCGCGCTCAGTTATGTGCATCAAGGTGCTCGGCGGCTCCAAGCGCCGCTATGCCGGCATCGGCGACGTGATCAAAGTCAGCGTCAAGGATGCGGCTCCGCGTGGGCGCGTTAAAAAGGGCGAAATCTATAACGCCGTGGTGGTTCGCACCGCCAAGGGCGTTCGTCGTAAAGACGGTTCGCTTATCCGTTTTGGCGGCAATGCCGCCGTGTTGCTCAACGCCAAGCTCGAGCCCATCGGTACTCGTATCTTCGGACCCGTTACGCGTGAACTGCGTACCGAGAAGTTCATGAAGATCGTGTCGCTGGCGCCCGAAGTGCTGTAAGGGGTCAAGATGAACAAGATCCGTACAGGCGACGAAGTCATCGTTCTCACTGGTAAAGACAAGACCAAGCGCGGCGTCGTGCTGGCTCGTGTCGACGAAAACCACGTGTTGGTCGAAGGCATCAATGTCGTCAAGAAAAGCGTGAAGCCGAACCCGATGCAGAACCAGCCGGGCGGCATCGTGGACAAGACCATGCCTATCCACATCTCGAATGTGGCGATTTTCAACGCTGCGACCGGCAAAGCCGACCGCGTGGCGATCAAGGAAGTCGACGGCAAGAGCGTGCGCGTCTTCCGTTCCAGCGGCGAGTCCGTTGGCTCGAAAGCGTAAACGGAGAACATAGAAATGGCTCGTCTCCAAGACTTTTACCGTGAAAAGATCGTTCCTGATCTGCTCGCGAAGTTCGAATACAAAAGCACGATGCAGGTGCCCCGCATCACCAAGATCACCCTGAACATGGGTGTCTCGGAAGCGGTCGCCGACAAGAAGGTCATCGAGCACGCTGTTGGCGATCTGACCAAGATCGCCGGCCAGAAGCCGGTCATCACCAAGTCGCGCAAGGCAATTGCCGGGTTCAAGATCCGCGAGGATTACCCGATCGGTTGCATGGTGACCCTGCGCGGTCAGCGCATGTATGAATTCCTCGATCGTCTGGTGACGGTTGCTCTTCCCCGCGTTCGGGACTTCCGCGGTATTTCGGGTCGTGCATTCGACGGCCGCGGTAACTACAACGTCGGTGTGAAAGAACAGATCATCTTCCCAGAGATCGACTACGACAAGATTGACACGCTTCGTGGGCTGAACATCAGCATCACGACCACGGCAAAGACTGACGACGAAGCAAAAGCGCTGCTCACAGCCTTCCGCTTCCCGTTCCGTAACTAAGGGGTGTGTAGTGGCTAAGCTCTCACTCATCAATCGCGATGCAAAGCGCGTAAAGCTGGCAGCAAAGTACGCCCCTAAGCGTGCCGCCCTGCAAGCGATCATCGACGATACGTCGAAGACAGACGAAGAACGTTACCAGGCACGCCTGAAGATTCAGCAGCTGCCCCGTAACGCCAACCCCACCCGCCAGCGTAATCGCTGCGCGGTGACCGGTCGCCCCCGTGGCACATTCCGCAAGTTTGGTCTTGCTCGTAACAAGCTGCGCGAGATGGCTATGCGCGGTGAAGTTCCGGGCATGACCAAGGCAAGCTGGTAGGAGAGCATTTATGAGCATGAGCGATCCGATCGCCGATATGCTGACGCGCATCCGTAATGCGCAACGCGTAGACAAGGCTTCCGTGACGATGCCCTCCTCGAAGCTGAAGGCGGCCATTGCCGCTGTGCTGAAGGACGAGGGCTACATCGACGGTTTCCAGGTGAACCCGAACGGTGGCAAGCCGGAACTCGAAATTACCCTGAAGTACTATGCAGGCCGTCCCGTTATCGAGCGCATCGACCGCGTCTCGAAGCCGGGCCTGCGTATCTACAAAGGCCATGACGCCATTCCTCAGGTCCTGAACGGCCTGGGCGTGGCCATCGTCTCCACCTCGCGTGGCGTGATGACAGATCGCAAGGCACGCGCCACCGGCGTGGGCGGCGAAGTCCTCTGCTACGTGGCTTAAGGAGTTCGATATGTCACGTATTGCTAAATACCCCGTCGAAATGCCGAAAGGCGTCGAGGCCAGCATCAATGACCAAGAGATCACCGTCAAGGGTCCTCTTGGTTCGCTGACCCAGGCGCTGACCGGCCAGGTCAAGATCGACCTCGATTCGAACAAGATGACGTTTGCCGCAGCCGATGACTCGCGCGAAGCGAAGGCCATGTCCGGAACCGTACGCGCACTGGTGGCCAACATGGTCACTGGCGTCAGCAAGGGTTTCGAACGTCGCCTGAGCCTGGTTGGCGTGGGTTACCGTGCCCAGGCACAAGGCGACTCCATCAAACTGCAATTGGGTTACTCGCACGATATCGTGCACCCGATGCCGGTTGGTGTGAAGGTCGAATGCCCGACGCAGACCGAAGTGGTCTTGAAGGGCGCCGACAAACAACGAGTTGGTCAGGTGGCAGCCGAGATCCGCGCATACCGTGAACCCGAACCCTACAAGGGCAAGGGCGTACGTTATGTCGGCGAAAAGGTCGTCATTAAAGAGACCAAGAAGAAATAAAGCGCTGGCAAGGACGAATCATGGACAAAAAGCAAGCTCGTTTGCGTCGTGCGGTTCCAACCCGCAAAAAGATCGCCGAGTTGCGTGTGCATCGCCTGTCGGTGTTCCGCACGAACCTGCACATCTACGCAAACATTATCTCTCCCGAAGGCGATACGGTGCTGGTCAGCGCCTCTACCGTCGAACCGGAAGTCCGCCAGCAGATTTCGGGCGACTCCGGCAAGGGTGGCAATGTTGCCGCAGCAACCCTGGTAGGCAAACGCGTGGCCGAGAAGGCCAAGGCAGCTGGTATCGAAAACGTGGCGTTCGATCGCTCGGGTTTCCGTTACCACGGCCGCGTCAAAGCCCTGGCCGATGCCGCGCGTGAAGCCGGCCTGAAGTTTTAAGCGAGGATTACATGGCCAAGATGCAAGGCAAGAATTCCGCGTCGGAAGAGCGTGACGACGGTCTTCGCGAAAAGATGATCGCGGTCAACCGCGTGACGAAGGTCGTGAAGGGTGGTCGTATCCTCGGTTTCGCGGCGCTGACGGTAGTCGGCGACGGGGACGGACGCGTTGGCATGGGCAAGGGCAAGGCGCGTGAAGTGCCGGTCGCTGTCCAGAAAGCAATGGAAGAAGCCCGCCGCCGCATGATCAAGGTGCCGCTCAAGAACGGTACGTTGCACCATACGGTTGTTGGCAAGCACGGCGCCTCCACGGTGTTGATGTCGCCCGCTGCGGAAGGTACTGGCGTTATCGCCGGCGGCCCGATGCGCGCGATTTTCGACGTCCTGGGCGTGCGGAACGTGGTTGCGAAGAGCCTCGGCTCGACCAACCCGTACAACCTGGTTCGCGCCACGCTCAACGGTTTGGGCCTGTGCTCGACCCCGTCGGATATCGCCGCCAAGCGTGGCAAGTCCGTCGAAGAGATCCTGGGGTAAACCATGGCAGACACCAAGAACGTCAAAGTGACGCTCGTGCGCTCCCCTATCGGGACGCCCGAGTCGCACCGCGCTACTGTGCGTGGCCTGGGACTGCGTGGCATCAACACCACGCGCGTCCTGCAAGACACGCCCGAAGTCCGCGGGATGATCCGCAAGGTGGCCTATCTGGTCACCGTGTCGGAAGCCTGAGAGGTCTAGCATGCAATTGAATACGCTCAAGCCGGCTATCGGCAGCAAGCACGCCAAGCGTCGGGTCGGCCGTGGTATCGGTTCCGGCCTCGGCAAGACGGCAGGTCGCGGCCACAAGGGACAGAAGTCCCGTTCGGGCGGCTTCCACAAGGTCGGTTTCGAAGGCGGTCAGATGCCTATGTACCGCCGTCTGCCCAAGCGGGGTTTCACCTCGCTCGGTCAACATCTGTACGCGCAGGTTCGCCTGTCCGATCTGCAAGCCCTGCCTGTCGATGACATCGACCTGCAAGCGCTCAAGCAGGCCGGCGTGGTTGGCCAGGCCGTACGGTACGTCAAGGTCATCAAGTCCGGCGAGCTCTCCCGCAAGGTTGCGCTCAAGGGTCTGACGGCAACGGTCGGCGCCAAGGCAGCGATCGAAGCCGCCGGCGGCTCGTTGGTCTGACACTCGAGGGCTAAGCTTTGGCTAATGCGAACGCACTGGGTAAACCAGGCAAGTACGGCGATCTGAAACGTCGGCTGGTTTTCCTGTTGCTCGCCCTGGTGGTGTACCGGATCGGTACACACATCCCCGTTCCGGGGATTGATCCGGTCCAGTTGTCTTCCCTGTTCAATCAGAACTCGGGCGGCATTCTGGGCCTGTTCAATATGTTCTCGGGCGGTGCGCTTTCGCGTTTCTCGATCTTTGCATTGGGGATCATGCCGTACATTTCGGCGTCGATCATCATGCAGCTGATGTCGGTCATCGTGCCGTCGTTGGAAGCGATCAAGAAAGAAGGCGAGGCCGGGCGACGCAAGATCACGCAGTACACACGCTACGGTACGTTGGCGTTGGCGATGGTTCAGGCGGTAGGTATCTCTGTCGCCCTGGAGTCGCAAGCTGGATTGGTCATTGATCCGGGCATGGTCTTTCGCGTCACGACGATGATTTCGTTGGTCACGGGAACGATGTTCCTGATGTGGTTGGGTGAGCAGATCACGGAACGTGGTCTGGGCAACGGTATTTCCATCCTGATCTTCTCGGGTATCGCCGCGGGTCTCCCGCATGCGCTGGCCGGATTGTTCGAGCTGGTCAATACGGGCGCCATGGCAGTCCTGTCCGCGCTGTTCATCATCGTCCTGGTGGTGTTGGTTACGGCCTTTGTGGTGTTCGTGGAACGCGGACAACGCAAGATCGTCGTCAACTACGCCAAGCGTCAGGTGGGCAATCGTGTGTACGGCGGCCAGAGCTCGCATCTGCCTCTGAAGTTGAATATGGCTGGGGTGATTCCGCCGATCTTTGCATCGTCGATCATCCTGTTTCCGGCAACGGTGGCCAGCTGGTTCTCCAGTGGTGATGGCATGCGGTGGTTGAAAGACCTGGCCGGCGCGCTGTCTCCCGGACAACCTCTGTACATCTCGCTGTATGCCATCGCGATCGTGTTCTTCTGCTTCTTTTATACGGCCCTCGTGTTCAACAGCCGCGAGACCGCCGATAACCTGAAGAAGAGTGGCGCGTTCGTTCCAGGGATCCGTCCCGGTGAGCAGACAGCGCGGTATATCGACAAGATCCTGATGCGCCTGACCTTTTCTGGCGCCATCTACATCACGTTGGTGTGCCTGCTGCCAGAGTTTCTGGTTTTGCGTTGGAACGTCCCGTTCTATTTTGGCGGAACGTCCTTGCTGATCATCGTCGTGGTCACCATGGATTTCATGGCCCAGGTACAGGCATACGTGATGTCGCACCAGTACGATTCCTTGCTCAAGAAGGCGAACTTCAAGGGCGGGAACCAGCCGGTGCGCTGAAGAAAGACTAGGAGTCAATCATGAAAGTAATGGCATCAGTTAAACGGATCTGCCGTAACTGCAAGGTCATCAAGCGCAAGGGCGTAGTGCGGATCATCTGCACCGACCCGCGCCACAAGCAACGTCAGGGCTAAGAACCTCAGGTTCCGTCCTACGGTTTAGGTATTCAAGGAAACGTTATGGCCCGTATCGCTGGCATCAACATTCCGCCGCATCAGCACACCGAAATCGGTCTGACGGCAATCTTCGGCATCGGCCGTACCCGCGCTCGCATGATCTGCGAATCGGCGAACGTGCTCGGCTCGAAGAAGGTCAAGGATCTGAACGACGCTGAACTCGAGCGGATTCGTGAACACGTGAACGCATTCACCGTTGAAGGTGACCTGCGTCGCGAGATCCAACTGTCGATCAAGCGTCTGATCGACCTCGGCTCTTACCGTGGTCTGCGTCACAAGCGCGGTCTGCCAGTGCGCGGTCAGCGTACTCGCACCAACGCTCGTACCCGCAAGGGTCCGCGTCGCGCAGCCGCATCGCTCAAAAAGTAATTTCGGATCCGGGTCGCCGTGCAGACGGCATACCTGGAGCTGAGACGGCTGTCACCCAGTCAAGGATTGAAAAATGGCGAAATCACCGAACAACAATGCTTCGCAGCGTGTTCGCAAGAAAATCAAGAAGAGCGTTTCGGACGGTATCGCGCACGTCCACGCGTCCTTCAACAACACCATCATCACGATCACCGATCGCCAGGGCAATGCTCTGTCGTGGGCGACGTCGGGTGGTGCTGGCTTCAAGGGCTCGCGTAAATCGACCCCGTTTGCAGCGCAGGTTGCTGCTGAAGCCGCCGGCCGCGTTGCGCTGGAATACGGTATCAAGACGCTCGAAGTGCGTATCAAGGGTCCAGGCCCAGGTCGCGAATCGTCCGTCCGCGCGTTGAACGCACTGGGCATCAAGATCTCGAGCATCGCCGACATCACGCCAGTGCCGCACAACGGCTGCCGTCCGCCGAAGCGTCGTCGTATCTAAGCCTGGCTCTGCCAAGCTCCGTACGCAAGTTGTTGGGGGCGCCTTGGCCTTGTCGCCGAGATCGCCTGAATGCAAGACCACTGTTTGCCGCGCTCGTGAAAACGACCGTACCCATTACAGGCAAACTCCTCGCCTGGCGCATGTAAGCCGCCTGGCCTGACAGAGAAAAGGAATATCGTGGCACGTTATATTGGCCCTAAATGTAAGCTGTCCCGTCGTGAAGGCACCGACCTCTTCCTGAAGAGCGCGCGCCGTTCGCTGGACTCCAAGTGCAAGCTGGAAAGCAAGCCTGGTCAACATGGTCGCACCTCCGGTTCGCGTACCTCGGACTACGGCCTGCAACTGCGTGAAAAGCAAAAGCTGAAGCGCATGTACGGCATCATGGAAAAGCAGTTCCGCAAGTACTTCGAAGAAGCCGACCGCCGCAAGGGCAACACCGGCGAAAACCTGATCCAGTTGCTGGAATCGCGTTTTGACAACGTGGTGTACCGCATGGGTTTTGGCTCGACTCGCGCTGAAGCGCGTCAGTTGGTCAGCCACAAGGCTTTCGCTTTGAACGGTGTGACCGCCAACGTGCCGTCGATCCAGATCAAGGCCGGCGACGTCGTCGTTGTCCGCGAAAAGGCGAAGAAGCAAGCCCGTATTCAAGAAGCCCTGACCCTGGCCGCCTCGCAAGGCATGCCGCAGTGGGTCAGCGTCGACGCCAACAAGCTTGAAGGTACCTTCAAGCAGGTTCCTGACCGCGCTGACGTCGCCCGCGACATCAACGAATCGATGGTCGTCGAACTGTACTCGCGTTAATTCGAGACAGTGCCAGACAGCCGCGCCCTGGTGGCGCGGTTTTTGGTTTTCTGAAAGGCTCCGTCCGGCACCTGTTGCCGCACGGGGCCTCAGTCCTGACAAGCCTTACCGCACGACCCGCAAGTTCGCTTGCACGCCTATCCGCAAGCTTGCTTGCACGCCCATTTTCGGGCCCACGCTAACGCGTATTTCCCCAGCCTTATCGGTGTAACGAGCCGAGGGTATTGATAAGGAATCGTTCATGGCGAATGCCGCATTTCTGAAGCCACGCAATATCGACGTCGAAGGCGTCGGTCCGAATCACGCCAAGGTGATCATGGAGCCGTTCGAACGCGGCTATGGTCATACCCTGGGCAATGCGCTGCGCCGCATCCTGCTGTCGTCGATGGCCGGTTATGCGCCGACCGAAGTGCAGATCACCGGTGTCGTGCACGAATACTCGGCGATCGACGGCGTCCGTGAAGACGTGGTCGACATCCTGCTGAACCTGAAGGGCGTGGTGTTCAAGCTGCACAACCGCGATGAAGTTGCGCTGACCCTGCGCAAGCAAGGCCCAGGCGTCGTGACCGCGGCCGATATCGAACTGTCGCATGACGTCGAAATCATCAACCCGAATCACGTCATCGCGAACCTGACCGACAACGGTCGCCTCGAGATGCAACTGAAGGTCGAGAAGGGCCGTGGCTACGTGCCGGGCAACCTGCGCGGCTTTGCCGAAGATCACTCGCGCGCCGTGGGCCGCATCGTGCTCGACGCGTCGTACAGCCCGATCCGCCGCGTGAGCTACACGGTCGAAAGCGCCCGTGTGGAACAGCGTACCGACCTGGACAAGCTGGTGCTGGACATCGAAACCAACGGCGTGATTTCGCCCGAGGAAGCGGTTCGCCAGTCGGCCCGTATCCTGATGGATCAGTTGTCGGTGTTCGCGGCGCTGGAAGGTTCGACCGAAACGATCGAAGCGCCTGCCCGTGGCACGCCGCAGATCGATCCGATCCTGCTGCGCCCGGTCGATGATCTGGAACTGACGGTGCGTTCTGCCAACTGCCTGAAGGCCGAAAACATCTACTACATCGGCGACCTGATCCAGCGTACCGAAAACGAGCTGCTCAAGACCCCGAACCTGGGTCGCAAGTCGCTCAACGAAATCAAGGAAGTGCTGGCAGCGCGCGGTCTGACGCTCGGCATGAAGCTGGAAAACTGGCCCCCGCTGGGCCTCGAGCGCCCATAAGGCGGTCGGCAGGAACGGGCGCAGCCGGACCAGACAGTGCAGGGGCGATCCGCCCCGCATGGTGTCTTGCCCGGCAACGTTTGAGTTCTGCAACATCGGGCCTGGGCGGGCAATTAAGCGCCCATCCAGGCCCGATGCGTACTACAATTACGCGCCCTGGTAGGCAACCACCAGGGCACTATCCCGGCCCGCAGCGCGCGCAAGCAAGCTGATAGAAGAGCTGGATCCTGCGGCAACGTCCGCACCATAGATTCATCTACAAGGAATTACCATGCGTCATCGTCACGGTCTTCGTAAGCTCAACCGCACCAGCAGCCACCGCCAAGCCATGTTCCGCAACATGTGCGTGTCGTTGCTGACCCACGAAGCCATCAAAACCACGCTGCCCAAAGCGAAAGAATTGCGCCGTGTCGTCGAGCCGCTGATCACGCTCGCCAAGGAAGACACGCTGGCCAACAAGCGTCTGGCGTTTGCCCGCCTGCGCGACCGCGATCTGGTCGTGAAGCTGTTTGCCGAAATCGGCCCGCGTTTCAAGGAACGCAACGGCGGCTACACCCGTATCCTGAAGATGGGTTTCCGTCAGGGCGACAACGCTCCGATGGCCTACATGGAACTGGTTGACCGCGCTGAAGAAACGGAAGCCGTCGACGTCGAGTAATCGCGCCACGACTTTTGCAGTGCCGAAATGGAAAGGCCGGGAGATCCCGGCCTTTTTTTTCGTCTGTGCGTGGTGGACTGCCCAGGCCCCAAGGGGCTGCGTCGGCAGCGCGCGCCCGACGATCCGGGCCCGGGTGCGATCACGCTGCCTCACCACGCCGCTTCACCGCGCCGCCTCATCAGGCCGCCTCGCCAGGCCGCGTCAGTACCCCCGAGCTGCGTCCACCCCGCCCACGTCTTCTCCGCGCTGCCACGCAGCGATGCGCGGCGCCATCTGCGCAATCGCCTCGGCCACGATCGTCTGCGCCGAAACATGCGGCGTGAAGCGGATCTTGGGATGCGTCCAGAACGGGTGCCCGGCAGGCAAGGGTTCCGTCTGCATCACATCCAGCGCGGCGCCGGCCAGCACGCCTTCGTCCAGCAGGGCCAGCAAGTCGTCTTCCACCAGGTGCGCGCCGCGCGCCATGTTGATCACATAGCCCTGTGGGCGCAGCTTGGACAACGTCTCGCGGCGCAAGATGCCGCGGGTGGCCGGTGTGAGCGGCAACACGCAGATCAGCACGCGGGTGGCGGCCAGGAAGTCGTCCAGCGCGTCGCCGGCGTAGCAGGTCACGCCGTCAATCTGCTTTTGCGAGTGGCTGTAGCCCAGCACTGGGTAGCCAAAGCCGGCCACGCTGCGGGCAACGACACTGCCCAATGCGCCCAGGCCCATCACGCCCACCGGAAAGTCCTGCCGCATGCGGGCCGGGCGGGGCGCCCAATGGCCGGCGGCACGTTCCGCGTCGTACACGTCGAATTCGCGCACGTGGCGGAACAGCGCATGGCAGGCGTATTCGGCCATCTGCACGGCCATGCCGCCGTCTTCGATCCGCACGATGCGCGCGCCCGCCGGCAGCTTGAGCTTCAGGATCGCGTCGACCCCGGCGCCCATGTTGAACACCACTTCAAGGCGCGGGTGCGCATCGAAAAAGGCCTGGCTGGGCGACCACACGATGGCGGCGCGTGCGTCGGGGCAGGCCGTGGGCCAGGCGTGCAGGCGCACCCCGGGCAGCAGGCCGGCCAGCATGGCCTGCCAGCTGGCGGCTTCGGGGTGTTCGCAGCACAGGGCGACGTCGATGGGCGCAGCGTCCGAGGCTGCGCGCCCCGTTGCCGAAGACGCCGTCGACGCAGGCCCTGCATGCGCGGCCCCGGCAGGAGCGGACCTCGTCGCTGCAGCACCGGCATTGGCCGGGTCAACCATTGCCATGTCAGGTACCCACGCGCATCGGCGCGGTCAGCTTGCGCAGGGCAGCGATCACGCTCAGCGCGGTGATCCGGCCGGTCTTGGGGTTTTCGGTCGGGATGTTCTGGATTTCCATCGAGAACGACGCCGAATCGGCATCGACTTCAATGCGGTGGATGTTGCGTTCCACATTGGGGTCGGCCCAGACTTCGAGCTTGGTGCGGTCGGGGCCGATGCCCGCCAGGGACAGCGCCACTGCCACGTTCAGGTTGGCGGCAAAGCCCACGGCGGCTTCACGCGGCGTGCCGCTGAAGATGCGCATGGGTTCGGTAATGCCGGCGATGTCGATGTTGTTGTCGACCAGGTATTTCGCGCCCAGCAGGCCTTTGACAGGCTTGCGGGTCGTCATGGTGACCGAGTGGATCACGCCTTCGGCGGCGGCGCTGACGGCGTCCAGGCCCAGCAGCGCGCCCGTCGGGACGATGATCTGGCCCTGGTGTTCGCGGGCCAGGTCGACCAGGTCCATATTGGACAGCAGGGCGCCGGAACTGAGGGCAACCAGGATCTTGCCGGCCGTCAGCGTTGGAACGGCAATGTCGCGCATCAGCGCGGCCGGGGCGCATTCGACCACGATGTCGCAATGCGACGCCAGGCTGGCAATGTCGGTAAACACGGGGGAGCCGGTCAGCGTGACGCTGGCGCGGGCCTTGGCTTCGTCGCGGACGGCAATGGCGGCCAGGGTCAGGCCGGGAATGCCGGCGTCAAGCACGGTGGCGAGCTGGCGGCCAACGGCGCCAAGGCCGGCGATACCGACGCGAAGCGAGGTGCGGGGGGTGGACATGGATGTCTCCTTTTTAAAGGCTGTTTTGCCGTAGTCGGGTTCAGGAATGAAGGGTCACGTCGTCAGCGGCCGTTCCGCATCCGCCATCAACAGGATCCATTTGCGCAGGATCCGGATGGCGGGCGAATCGATCCGCGATTCGTGGGTCAGCATGTAGTACTCGCCGGCGCTCGGAACGTCGGGCGCCAGCGGCGCGAGCAGATCGTTCGATCGGTGGCGATAGGTTTCGAACAGTTTGTACGGAATGATGGCGATGCCTTTGCAGTCCAGCGCCGCCTTGGCCGCCATGAAGAAATGCCCGTATTCGACCGGGCTGCGATGCTTTTCTTCGGGCACGTCATGCGCACGCAGCCAGTCGCGCCAGGCATTGCGCCGGCTGGCCGTGTGGATCAACGAATACTTCAGCACGTCGCGCGGCTGTTCGATACGCGCGCCCTGATCCAGCAGCTTGCGCGAAATCACGGGCACCAGCACGTCGTCGAACAGATAGTCGGCGACCACGCCTTCCCAATGTTCCGTCATGACCAGGTCGATGCCCGGCAGCCCGCGCGGATAGTGCTTGCCGGGCAGACGGCCGACCCGCAGGGCGATGTCGGCGTCGCTGCCGCGCAGGTCCACCGGCGCGATCGACGTCACGACACGCACTTCGATATCCGGATAGGTCGACGAAAAATCGGACAGCTTGGGCATGAGCCACATGGTGGCGATGGTCGGCAGGGCAGACACGGTCACGATGGTGTGGCCGTCCTGCCCCTGCATGCGCCGCGTGACCCGTTCCAGTTCTTCAAGCGCGCGGCGGCAGGTGTCGTAGTACTCCCTGCCGTCGTCGGTCAGCACGACCTTGCGCACCTTGCGTTCGAACAGTTTCCTGCCCAGAAAGTCTTCCAGATTGCGGATCTGCAGGCTGACCGCGCCTTGCGTCAGCGCGAGTTCTTCCGCCGCCGCGGAAAACGAGCCAAGGCGGGCGGCGGATTCGAACGGTCGCAAGGTGGTCAGCGGAGGCAGGGTACGGCGCATGCAGCAACGATATTAGGGCTTATTCAAGCGCCATTTTCGTCTCTGCAATCACGCGCTTCCACAAGGTATTTTCCTTGGCCAGATAATCGCCCATGTCAGCCGATGGTTTGTACATGGGATCCAGGCCACGCTGTTCCATGTTCTTGACCACTTCCGGGTCGGCCAGCGCTTCTTTCAGCGTGCTCGACAGCTTGGCCACGATCTCGGGCGGCGTGCCGGCCGGCGCAAAGAAACCGAACCAGGTGGTGACCACGAAGTCCTTCACGCCCAGTTCGACAAAGGTCGGCACGTTGGGCAGCAACGGCGAACGCTTGGCGCTGGTGATGGCGATCGGCACCACCTTGCCGCCCTGCACCTGGGGCAGGGTGGTGGGCAGCGGATCCATCAGGAAGTCGATCTGTCCGCCCAGCAGGTCGGCCATGGCCGGGCCGCTGCCCTTGTACGGGACGTGCAGCATGGACACATTGGTTTGCTGGTTCAGGAAGGTCATCTGCACGTGGTGGGACGTGCCTGCGCCGGCCGACCCGAAGGTCAGGCGGTCTGGCGTCTGCTTGGCCGCGGCCAGCACGGCGGCGTAGTTGGGGTACAGGTCCTTGCGGGCCGAGATCAGCACGCTGGGCACCGAGGCCAGGCCGCCCACGGCCACGAAGTCTTTCATGGGCGCGTAGGGCGCCGTCTTCATCATGTTCGGCACCACGGCCATGGTGCTTGCCGCGCCCAGCAGCAGCGTGTAGCCATCGGGCTTGGCACGCGCCACGGCGCCGGTGCCAATGGTGCCGCTGGCGCCGGCGCGGTTTTCGGCCACGAACGACACGTTCAGCAGGTCGCCCATCTTCTTGAGCGCCGGACGCGCGACGTTGTCATTGATGCCGCCCGGCGGGAACGGGATGACGACGGTGATCGGCTTGGACGGAAACACGTCCTGAGCATGGGCGGCGGGCATGGCGCACACGGCGGCGACACACAGCGCGGCGGCGGTCAGGCCGGAACGGAAAGCGGGGACGTGCGAGAAGATGGGATGCATGCGGAGTCGAAAAAAAGAGGTCAGCGGGATCGGAACGCAGAGGTCTGGGTCGAATGCATACTAGGGCGCGTGTCCGGCAGGCCGCAAACGATCATTTTTCGGTGATGCATTAGCTGAGCTAATGCATGGCACGGGTGTGGGGCGGGGCGCGCGTTGCCGGTGGCCGGGATCGACGCGGTAAGATGAGGCCACCGATTCCCGCCTTTTGTGCCCCAATGCTGACCGATACTGTCCTTTTGGTGATTACCAACGCCCCCGACGCCGAGACGGCCGACCGGATCGCGACCGCGCTGGTCGACCGGAAGCTGGCCGCGTGCGTGAACGTCGGCGCGCCCATGCGGTCTGTCTATCGGTGGCAGGGCCTGGTCGAGCAGGCCACCGAATTGCCGATGTGGATCAAGACCATTGCCGGACGCCGCGATGCGGTGATCGCGGCGCTGACCGAACTGCACCCTTACGACGTGCCGGAAGTCCTGGTCGTCCCTGCCCAGGACGGCCTGCCGGCCTACCTGGACTGGATACGGGAAGAAACCCGAGCGTGATGCCTGCTTTGCCTATCGATTACCGTGGCGCCGTGGCTGCCGACGCTGCCCCTGCTGACTGTGCCGCACCGTGCGGCGCGCGAGGGGGTGTTGTGGCGCGCGGGTTCCTGGCGAGCATATTCCGCCGGGTGCTGGCGCTGGCCTGGGTGCTGCTGTTGGCGGCCATTGTGGCGTTTGTATCGACGTCCGCGCGCGCTGCCGACCCCGAATTCCTGCCGCCCGAAAAGGCGTTTACCTTTTCGGCGGTGATGACGTCGCCCGATCTGATCGAGCTGCGCTGGGGCATTGCGCCGGGGTACTACATGTACCGCGAGCAGTTCCGGTTCGAGACGGAGCCGGCCGGCACGGTGCTGGGCGAGCCGCAGATTCCGCCGGGCAAGATCAAGTTCGACCTGACGTTCAACAAGGATGTCGAGACGTACCGGGATAGCGTGACGGTGCGGGTGCCGGTGGGGGCAGGTGCCGGTGCAAGTGCAGGTGCAGGCGTTGGTGCGAATTCCGCGGCAGGTTCGGCCCAGCCGCTCACGCTGGTCGCCACCGCCCAGGGCTGCGCCGACGCCGGCCTGTGTTATCCCCCCACGCAATACACCGTCAAGCTGGCGGCGATCGCGGGCGGGTATGCGGTGGACGACGGGCTGGCCTCGCGGCTGACCCGCATGATCCACAGCGACGACGTCGGCCTGGCCGACCTGCTGGCCGGCGGGGGGCTGCTGCAGACAGTGCTGGTGTTCTTTGTGCTCGGCGTGCTGCTGTCGCTGACGCCCTGCGTGCTGCCGATGGTGCCGATTCTGTCGTCGATCCTGGTGGGCGACAACGTCCGCAGTACGCGGCCGCGGCTGCGTGGCCTGGGCCTGGCCGCCGTGTATGTGGCCGGCATGTCGGTCGTCTACACCGCCGTGGGCGTGGCGGCGGGGCTGAGCGGCGAAAGCCTGGCCGCCGCCTTGCAGGGGCCATGGGTGCTGGGGGCGTTCGCGTTGCTGCTGGCCGTACTGGCGCTGGCCATGTTCGATGTCTTTACATTGCAGTTGCCGGTGGGCGTGCAAAGCCGGTTGTCAGCCCGCATGGCGCGCCTGCCGGCCGGGCGGGCCACGGGTGCGCTGGCCATGGGCGCGATTTCGGCGCTGATCGTCGGCCCCTGCGTGGCCGCGCCACTGGCCGGGGCCCTGCTGTACATCTCGCAGACGCGGGACGTGCTGCTCGGTGGCCTGGCGCTGTTTGCGCTGGCGTGGGGCATGGGCGTGCCGCTGCTGCTGGCAGGTGCATCGGCCGGCGCCCTGGTGCCGCGTGCGGGTGCCTGGATGGATGGCGTCAAACGCTTCTTTGGCATGCTGCTGCTGGCCGTGGCCTGGTGGATGCTGTCCCCGGTCCTGTCTGGTCCGGTGCAGATGGCAGGGTGGGGTGTGCTGGCAGTGCTGACCGCGGCCTTGCTGCACGCCTTTGACGCGCTGCCGGCGCCGGTCGGCGTGGGGCGGCGCATGATCAAGGGCGTGGGCGTGCTGTTCGCGCTGCTGGGCGTGCTGCAGTGGGTGGGCGTGGCGAGCGGCGGACGCGACCCGTGGACACCTCTGGCGCATCTGGCGGGCGGGCAGTACGCCGGGGATGCTGGAGCAGGGCCAGGTATCGTTGCAGGCAGTGGCGGCTTCGACGGTGGTACAGGTACAGGCGCAGGTGCTAGTGCCGGTGCAGGTGCCGGCCAGGCCGGCAGCTCAGGCCAGGGTGCCGGCGCCGCCACGGCGTCATCCGCCCAGGCCGTGCTCGGTTCCGCGGTCCAGTCCCCGGCGATGAGCGTCGCTCCAGGCGGGTCCCCCAGCGCGTGGCAAGGCGCCGCGACTGGCGGCCAGCTCGGCATGGACGTCGCGCCCGGCGCTGGCGTGACCGACAGCAGCCCACGCAGCTTCGTCGACGGCATCGCCGGCAATACCTCAGGCGCCCCCGCAATCAAGCCTGTGAGTCGGAAGGGCGCAGAACACTTCGAACAGATCCGCACCGTGGCCGAACTGGACGCACTCGTCGCCGCATCCGACCGTCCGGTCATGCTCGATTTCTACGCGGACTGGTGCGTGTCGTGCAAGGAAATGGAAGCCTTCACCTTCCCGAAACCGGAAGTGGTGCAGCGGCTGGCTGGCATCCGCATGGTGCAGGTGGATGTGACCGCCAACAATGCGGACGACAAGGCCTTGTTGAAGCGCTTTTCTTTGTTTGGCCCGCCGGGCATCGTGTTCTTCCGCCCGGGCGGCGAGGTCATTCGTGATGTGCGGGTGATCGGCTTCCAGAATGCCGAGCGATTCGCCAGGGCGCTGGACAAGGTCCTGGCCAGCAGCGCCGTATCTCGGTAGCCTGGCAACCCAACGAGTCTCGGTCGCCAGGCATGCCGCCGCGTCGGACCAGACATACTGGCTGCCCGTCGGCCGCGCCTGGCGCTAGCGCGGAAGGCGACCACGCACCGCGCCGTCAGATCCGGCTATCCCCCGAATGCGACCCGCGCCCGTTGCGCAGCCCCGCCTTGCGGGCCAGCGCCTCGGCGATCCGGTACGGCCGCGATTCCAGAAAGCGTCGGGCCGAAAACCAGATCCACAGGCCGGTCGCGACCGTCAGCATGCCGATCATGATCCACCAGAACGCCTCGGGGTGATGCACCAGCGGCATCTGGTCCACGTTCATGCCGAAGATGCCGGTGATGAGCGTCAGCGGCATGAACAGCACCGTCACCACGGTCAGGATCCGCATGATTTCGTTGGTGCGGTGGGCGGTGGCTGAAAAGTGCAGCTGCACGGCGTTTTCCACGGACGACTCCATCCGCCGCGCGTGATTCAGCACGCGGCCAATGTGTTCCATGACGTCGTTGATGCGCACCAGCAGCGCGTCGCGCCGCGCATCGAAAGCGCCCGAACCCGCCGCGTCATCACTGCGGTCCATGGCGGCGTCGCGCAGTTCGCCCATCGCGTCGTACTGTTCTTCGCACAGGTTTTCCAGCCGCCGCAGCACGATCCGCGCGTCCAGCAAGGCCAGCCAGTTGCGGAACCGGCCGCTCGGGTTCAGCAGTTCGCGCTGCCACCGGTCCAGCTGGTTGGTCAGTGGCTGGCGCATGGCCAGATACCGATCGACCATTGCGTTCAGCAGCCGCAGCATCAGTTCGGCCGGGCCGGCGGGGGCGCGCGCCAGCGTGCCGACGCTGCCCAGCACGCGGCTGCCATCGTTGTGGATCGTCAGGGTGGGCGCCGGGTCACGCAGTTCGTGCAAACGACGCTTCATCTGCGTGCAACTGGTGCTGTCGCCGTGCCGCACGGTGATCAGCGCGCGCGGCAGCACAAAGAAAGCAATCGGGTGCGTCTGCAGATTGGTCAGCAGCGGAATGCTGCCGGGCTCGCCGATCGCGGTGCCGTTGGGTTCGGTCGATTCGTTGGTGGCCAGACGGCGAAAGATCACCATCTCGTAGCTGGCGGTGTTGTCGAAGTACGAAGGGTGGGCCGGGTTGGCGGCGTCCTGCAGATGCAGGTCGTGCAGCCGCACGCCAGTCATTTCTTCAATGTGCGATCGCCAGCCTTCCGGGTCGGCCACCAGGCTTTCCACGGTCGTGTCGATCCACAGAAAGCCCTGCTGCGCCGTTTTCAGCGACGGGATGACGCCGCTGTGCGCCGCGTGGGCGGTGCCGTGGTCGGCGATCCATAGCACGTCCATGCCGTGCGCCGTGGCCGCGCCGGCGAGCAGGCCGGGGCTCACGAGCGGCGCAGTTGCTTCGCCGCGTCGATGGCGAAGTAGGTCAGGATGCCGTTCGCGCCAGCGCGTTTGAACGCCAGCAGCGATTCCATCATCACCTTGTCGTGGTCCAGCCAGCCGTTGGCGGCGGCGGCCTTCAGCATCGCGTATTCGCCGCTGACCTGATAGACGAAGGTGGGCACATGGAAGGTGTCCTTCACGCGGCGCAGCACGTCCAGGTAGGGCATGCCGGGCTTGACCATGACCATGTCCGCGCCTTCGCGCAGGTCCATCGCCACTTCGCGCAGGGCTTCGTCGATGTTGCCGGCGTCCATCTGGTAGGCCGCCTTGTTGGACTTGCCCAGGTTGGTGGCGGACCCCACGGCGTCGCGGAACGGGCCGTAGAAGGCGCTGGCGTACTTGGCGGAGTAGGCCATGATCTTGGTGTGGATCAGGTCATTGGCTTCCAGGGCCTGGCGGATGGCGCCGATGCGGCCGTCCATCATGTCGCTGGGCGCCACGATGTCCACGCCGGACCGCGCCTGCACCAGGGCCTGGCGCACCAGGATCTCGGTCGTGATCTCGTTGATCACGTAGCCTTCGTCATCGATCACGCCGTCCTGGCCGTGGCTCGTGTACGGATCCAGCGCCACGTCGGTCATCACGCCCAGGTCGGGAAAGCGCTTCTTGAGTTCCGCCACCACGCGGGGGATCAGCCCGTCGGGATTGGTGGCCTCGACGCCGTCCGGGGTCTTGAGCGACGCATCGATCACCGGGAACAGCGCCAGCACCGGAATGCCCAGTTCCACGCACTGCTCGGCCACCGGCAGCAGCGTATCCAGGCTATAGCGTTCGACCCCCGGCATGGACGGCACCGGCTGGCGCAAGCCATTGCCTTCGGCCACGAAGACCGGGTAGATCAGGTCGTCGACGCTCAGGGCGTGTTCGCGCACCAGGCGGCGCGTGAAGTCGTCGCGGCGCAGGCGGCGGGGACGGCCGGCGGGAAAATCGGCAAATACGGCGTGTTGGCTCATGATGGCTTTCCGTCAAGGGGCGCAGCGGGGGTCAGGCGGCGACCTGCGGCGAGATCCAGTTCTCGATGTGCGTGGTCGCGTCTTCCAGCCCGATACGATGAGTCGAAGAGAAGGGCACGGTGTGCAGCATGCCGATGGCTGCCAGTTCCTGCTTGACCGCAAACTGCATCTTGATGCGCTGGCCATAGGCGAACTTGTCGGCCTTGGTCAGCAGCGCCAGGACCGGCTTGCCCGAGGGGGCGATCCATTCGATCAGATTGCGATCCAGGTCGGTCACGCCGCGGCGGATGTCCACCAGCAGCACGATGCCGACCAGGGACGGCCGGTCGCGCAGGTAACCGCCCAGCACGTGGGCCCAGGCCGACCGGTCTTCACGCGCGACGGACGCGTAGCCGTAGCCGGGCAGGTCGACCAGGTAGCCGATGTCCCGTTCGGGCTCGAGCTTGTCGGGCATGCCGAACATGTTGATCAGCCGCGTGCGGCCGGGCGTCTTGCTGGAAAACGCGAGGCGGCGTTGCTGGGTCAGGACGTTGATGGCCGACGACTTGCCCGAGTTGGAGCGCCCGACAAAGCAGACCTCGGGGGCGCTGGGCGGCGGCAGTTGATCCAGCCGGGCAGCGGAGGTCGTGAAGTGGGCGCGATGAAGGATGGACACAGTAGGGGGCAGAAAGCGCCGAAGGACTAGGACCCCCATTGTAAAGCCTGTCACCCCACGCGTTTCAGCGTCTTCTTAAAGGTTTCCTGGCGCGTGACATAACTCTGCACGCCCGTGCGGATCTTTGCGATGTCTTCATCGCTCAGTTCCCGCACCACCTTGGCGGGCGCGCCCAGGATCAGCGACCGGTCGGGAAAGGTCTTGCCTTCGGTCACGATGGCGCCGGCGCCGACCAGACAGTCCTTGCCGATCACCGCGCGGTTCAGGATCACGGCCTGGATGCCCACCAGCGAACCGTCGCCGATGGTGCAGCCATGCAGCATGGCCTGGTGGCCCACGGTCACGAAGTCGCCGATGGTCAATTCCAGGCCGGGGTCGGTATGCAGCACCGCACCTTCCTGCACGTTGCTGGAGTTGCCGATGCGGATCGTGTCGTTGTCGGCACGCAGCACGGCGCCCGGCCAGATGCTGGCGTGTTCGCCCAGCACCACCTTGCCGATCAGGACCGCTTCATCGGCGACATAGGCCGATTCGGGCACGGAAGGGGTGTTTTCCCCAAGCTGGTAGATCGCCATCGTTGTTGTTCCTTTATCGTGGTTCGATGATCTCTGTCCTGACTCCTTGCTATAATAAGAGGTTTCCTGAAGATTGAGCGCTGGCTGAAGATCTGGTCTTTGAAGACGAAGTCATGGCGCCGACTATCGGGAACGGGGAACGCAAAAGCATTGAGCAAGGCGAATAAAGGTTTGCGTGGGGGAAAGGATCAACCGGTCAGGAAGTCGGATCAGGGTTGAACACACCCCAGGCAACGGTTTACAAGAACGGATGTGAGACATCTGTGCCAACGACCGGATGCCAGACATCCGGCGGCAGCAGCAGCGCACTACAGGCAATCGACCGTCAATAGACAGTCGACAGACAGGCAATACCGGGCACGGAGTCGCTGCACGCCGGCGGCGGAGTGGCCCGGCAGTTCAGGAATCTGACTCGCGAGTATCGACTCGCGGGATTTTGGGTCGCGGGAATTTAGGTCGTCGAGGTTTTCCATGAAGCGTGTGCTGTCCCTGATGCTCATCACGAGCGGTCTGATGTTTGGTGCCACGGCCCTGTCGCCGTCCGTTGCCGCCGACGCGCCCGCCGCGGCGCCGGCCCGTCCCAAGATCGATCCGGCCAAGGGCGAACAGCTCTACGCGAACGGCGACGCCGCCCGCAACATCGTGGCCTGTGCGAGCTGTCACGGTCCGGGCGGCAACAGCGCCGGCGCGGCCAATCCCAAGCTGGCCGGGCAGCACCCCGATTACCTGTACAAGCAGCTGGTGAACTTCAAGGTCAAGGAAGGCGCCAAGACGCCCGAGCGGCCCAGCGCGGTCATGAACGCGATGGCGGCCCCCCTGACCGATGAAGACATGCGCAACGTGTCGGCCTACATCGGCGCCCAGACGCTCAAGCCGGCCACCGCCAAGAACAAGGACACGGTCGAACTGGGCCAGCGCATCTACCGCGGCGGCGTGGCGTCCAAGAACATTCCGGCCTGCGCGTCGTGCCACGCGGCCAACGGCGCCGGCATGCCCGCGCAGTATCCGCGCATCGCCGGCCAGTTCGCCGAATACACCGAAGCGCAACTGGTGGCGTTCCGCAGTGGCGCCCGTCACAACAACGTGGCCATGACCGGCGTGGCATCGCGCATGTCCGACGCCGAAATCAAGGCGGTGGCCGACTACATCGCCGGTCTGCGCTGATCCGGGCCGGAACTGCCGGGCGGACCCTCGGTCTTTGACAAGGGGCGGAGCGATCCGCCCCTTGTCACGCCAGGCCCGCCCATCCGCACGTCCCCCGGGCTTCGCCTGTTATCGTTCTAGCGCGGCGACCCTGCCGCAGCGGGCGATGTGTCCGCCCATCCGTGCCGCCACGGCAAGGTTTTCGATTCCATGAATGCTTCAACACCGGTCCAACGCACCACGGGAGCCGCCCGCTATCGGGACGACGTCGTGGAACTGCTGGGCTCCATGCGCTTCGCGGTCAGCCTGCTGTCCTTCATCTGTGTGGCCAGCGTGGTCGGCACCGTGCTGGTCCAGAACCAGCCGTCGAACAATTACGTGAACCAGTTCGGGCCCTTCTGGTACCAGGTGTTCGACACGTTCTCGCTCTATCACGTCTATAACGCGTGGTGGTTCCTGTTGATCATGGGCTTTCTGGTCGTATCGACCAGCCTGTGCCTGGTGCGCAATGCGCCCAAGATGATCAAGGAAATGCGCACGTATCGCGAACACATGCGCGAGTCCAGCTTCAATTCCTTCCATCACCGCGCCCATGTCGATGGCGCGGTGCCGGTCGATGAGGCGGTCGAAGCGTCGGCCGCGCTGCTCAAACGCCGCGGCTACAAGCTGCGCCTGCGCCAGGACGGCGATGCCACCCTGATCGCGGCCAAGACCGGCACGGGCAACCGGCTGGGCTATATCTTTGCGCACGCCGCCATCGTCATCATCTGTATTGGCGGGCTGCTGGACAGCGAAATGCCGGTGCGCCTGCAGGTGTGGCTGGGCAGCAAGGCGCCGCTGCACGACAACATGGCGATTGCCGACGTGCCGCCCAGCGGCCGCCTGAGCATCGACAATCCCAGCTTTCGCGCCAACGTGCTGATCCCCGAAGGCGGGCAAAGCCGCAATGCGATCGTGCTGGTGGGCGACGGGGCCATGGTGCAGCCGCTGCCGTTCACGATCGAACTCAAGAAATTCATTGTCGAGTACTACTCGACCGGCATGCCGCGCCTGTTCGCCAGCGAAGTCGAAGTCACCGATGGCGAAACCGGCGACAAATTTCCGGCCAAGATCGAGGTGAACGAGCCGCTGCGCTACAAGGGCGTGACGGTCTATCAGTCCAGTTTCGATGATGGCGGCAGTACGCTCAGCCTGGTCGGCCACGCGCTGCGCGGGGCGGACAACTATGCCTTCCCGGTCGAAGGCAAGGTCGGCGGAACGGCTTCGCTGGTGCCCGCCAGCGCACAGGGCGGTGGGGCCAACACCCAGGACCTGAAAGACCTGACCGTCGAATTCAGCGGCTTTCGTCCCATCAACGTCGAAAACTTTGCGTCGCAAGTCGGCACGCCGGCGCCGCAGGCCTTGCGCGAGCATGTCGCGTCGGTGGCGGGCAGCGCGGCCAAGGTCGGGCACGACAAGGACTTTCGCAACGTCGGCCCCAGCGTGCAATACAAGCTGCGCGACGCCAGCGGCCAGGCCTATGAGTTCAACAACTACATGCTGCCGGTGGATGTGGAAGGCACACCGGTGTTCCTGAACGGCATGCGGGCCAATCCCGAAGACGAATTCCGCTATGTGCGGATCCCGGCCGACGCCAAGTCCACCATGGCAGAATTCCTGGGCCTGCGCGCCGCACTGCAGGACCCGGCCGCCCGCGAACTGGCCGCCCGCCGGTTCGCCGACAGCAACCGCCTTGCCGCCGGCTCGGGCGGCGAAGCTCTGACGCAGCAACTGCGCGAATCCGCGCAGCGCGCGCTGGACACCTTTGCCACGGGCGGCTTGCAGGCCATTGCGCGCTTCCTGGAAGGCAACGTGCCGGCTGCGGAACAGCAACGCGCGGCGGATGTAGTGGTAAAACTGCTGGGCGGTGCGATGGCCGAACTGCGCAATGTGGCGCGTGAACGCCTGGGCCTGGCGCCCTTGCCCCGCACCGGTCCGGAAGTCGAGCAGGCGTCGGCCTGGACGCAGATGTCGGTTGCGGCGCTGTCGGACATGTTCCTGTATCCCGCGCCGGTGCTGCTCAGCCTGTCCAGCTTCAACCACGTGCAGGCCAGTGTGTTCCAGGTCAGCCGAACGCCGGGCAAGACGGCCGTTTACCTGGGCTGCCTGCTGCTGGTGCTGGGCGTGTTTTCAATGTTCTACATTCGCGAACGGCGGGTGTGGCTGTGGATCAAGCCGGCCCCGTCGGGCGGCGCGGGTTCGGATACGCGGATGGCGATGACCTCGCAACGCCGCACCCTCGATTTCAACCGGGAATATGACGTGCTCAAAGCGGATCTGGCCGACGTGCTGCAAGACAGGCAACCGGCCGGCAACCCGACCGTGCAAGGGCATGACACCAAAGGTGGTAGCTGATGGAACTGACTTCTTCCCGCGCGGCCAACGGCCCCCTGCGCAAGCCGCCGGTCGACGCCGGTTCGCGCCGCGTCGACTGGACGGACGCGGTCTTTGCGTTGCTGCTGGTGGCCGGCGCCGTGTTTGCGTACCGCCACACCGGCGGCATCATGAACTATTACGACAAGCTGATCCTGGGCGGCGGCGTGATCGTGCTGGCCTGGCTGGGCTGGTTGTGGCGGCCCCTGCGCTCGCTGATGATCGCCGTGACGATCAGCGGCGGCCTGGCGGTCATGGCCTATGGCGGTGACCTGGCGCGGGGCGATCAGGCCTTCTTCCTGAAATACCTGCTGTCCTCGCAATCGGCGATTTTGTGGATGTGCACGCTGTTTGTGCTGGCCACCGCCTGTTACTGGATCGGCCTGGTCGGCCGCAGCGCCACGGGCGCCTGGCTGGGCACCGCGCTCAGCTGGTCGGCCGTGTTTGCCGGCCTGACCGGCCTGCTGGTGCGCTGGCACGAAAGCTATCTGCTCAGCCCCGACATCGGCCACATTCCGGTCAGCAACCTGTACGAAGTGTTCGTGCTGTTCTCGCTGATCACGGCGCTGTTCTACCTGTACTACGAACAGAAATACGAAACCCGCAGCCTGGGTGGTTTTGTGCTGCTGGTGATCTCGTCGGCCGTGGCTTTCCTGCTCTGGTACACGTTTGATCGCGGCGCGCAGGAAATCCAGCCGCTGGTGCCCGCCCTGCAAAGCTGGTGGATGAAGCTGCATGTGCCTGCCAACTTCATTGGGTATGGCACGTTCTCGTTGGCGGCCATGGTGGCGTTCGCCTACCTGGTCAAGTCGCATGGGCAGACCACGTCGTGGGTCAAGCTGTCGCCACTGTTCCTGCTGGGGGTGCTGCTGGGCCTGGAACCGATGGTGTTTCGCCAGAGCGGCATGCCGGCGTACTGGATGGTCTATGCCGCGGTGGTGGCGCTGATCGTGGGCGGCATCCTGCTGGGCCGCCGCCGGATTGCCGAACGGCTGCCCGCGCTCGAGATCCTTGACGACATCATGTACAAGGCCATTGCCGTCGGCTTTGCCTTCTTTACCGTGGCGACCATCCTGGGCGCGCTGTGGGCGGCCGACGCCTGGGGCGCCTACTGGCAGTGGGACCCCAAAGAAACGTGGGCGCTGATCGTCTGGCTCAATTACGCCGCCTGGCTCCATATGCGCATGATGAAAGGCCTGCGGGGCGACGGCGCCGCGTACTGGGCGCTGGTGGGTCTGTTGGTCACAGGCTTCGCGTTCCTGGGCGTGAACATGTTCCTGTCGGGCCTGCATTCGTACGGCGAGCTGTAAGGGCCGCCACCCTCTGTCCCGGACTGCGTCGGGCCAGAACGAAAAACCCCGCCTGGGCAGGCGGGGTTTTTTCGTTTCAGGCGTCGGACCAGACTGCGTTCCAGCGTTCCGGGGTCAAGCCGCCTTATCGGACGCGCCCGACGGCCGCCCGGCCTGACCGGCCTCCGCAATGTCCGGCATATGCGTTTCCAGCCAGTCCACCAGGTCGCGCACCTTTTCCGCCGCCTCGGCCCCCAGGGGCGTCAACGTGTACTCCACATGGGGCGGAACGGTATTAAACGACCGCCGATGCACCATCGCGTCGGCTTCCAGCCATTGCAGCGTCTGCGCCAGCATCCGTTCGTTGATCCCGCCTATCTTGCGCCGCAACTGGCTGAAGCGCTGCGTGCCCTGCAGCAGCGTGATCAGCACCAGCACGCCCCACCGGCTGGTCAGGTGCTGCAGCACCTGACGCGACGGGCACTCCGCCGCCATCACGTCGCCGCGTTGCATCTTGTCGGACAGCGACAGGGCAGGCGGGGCCGCCAGGCTGGCAGGCGTACTTTCCACGGGAAGTTGGGTCGACGACGTCATGACAGGCTTGATTCCAAGGACAAGGGGACCACAGCAAGGACAGGGGACCACAGCAGGGGCAGGGCACATTGCCGGCCACGCCATTCTACACTTACCTTTGCGTGCGTACTTACGAATCGTAAGTGAACGGCCTATAGTCGGGCCTCTAACCCAACCGACTTCAGCCAAGGACACATCATGACCATTGCCGTTACGGGCGCCACCGGCGAACTGGGCCGCCTTGTTATCGACCGACTCAAGCAACGCGTTCCGGCCAACGAGATCGTTGCCCTGGTGCGCGACGTGCATCGCGCAGGCACCCTGGGTGTCGAAGCCCGGGCCGCCGACTACACCCAGCCCGACGCACTGGAAGCCGCGCTGGCCGGCGTCGACACCCTGTTGCTAATTTCCAGCAGCGAAATCGGGCAACGCGTCGCGCAGCACACCAACGTGATCAACGCCGCAAAAAAGGCCGGTGTGCGCCGCGTCGTCTACACCAGCCTGCTGCACGCCGACACGTCCACACTCAGCCTGGCCCCGGAACACGTCGACACCGAAAAAGCACTGCAGGCATCAGGCCTGACCCACACGATCCTGCGCAATGGCTGGTACACCGAGAACTACATGGGCGCGGTCGGGTCGGCGCTGGGGCTGGGCACGCTATACAGCAGCGCGGCCGACGGGCGCATTGCGTCGGCATCACGTGCGGACTACGCCGACGCGGCCGTGGCGGTGCTGACCGGGCAGGGTCATGAAGGCAAGACCTATGAACTGGCCGGTGACACCGCCTATACGCTGGCCGAACTGGCTGCGGAAATTTCGTCGCAGTCCGGCAAATCCATCGGCTACCAGAGCATTCCGGAAGCCGACTATGCCGCGGCCCTGACCAAGGCCGGCGTGCCCGAAGGCTTTGCCGCAGTCCTAGCGTCGTGGGACGTTGCCGCTTCCCAGGGCGCCCTGTTCGATGACAGCCGCGTGCTGTCGGCGTTGATCGGCCACCCGACCACGCCGCTCGCGCAGTCGGTGAAGGCGGCGCTGGCGACATAAGACGGCAAGATCCGCCGAGGAAGACGAGCTTCCGGGAAGGCAGGACCCTACCGGAAGGCAGGACCCGGCAAGCCGGCGGGCCTGGCAAGAAGGCGAGCCCGCCGGCGCCGCACGGCCCGGTGCCCCCCGCTGTCCCGTGTTTATAAAAAGTTGATACATGGCTGCGCGATGCCGCCCGACAATAGCTCCCATGCCTCAGGTACTCTGAGTCTTCACCTTGGGCGGGGAACGCCCCGTCCATCGCCAGGAGTTGCCATGTTGATACGTAGACCCGGGGACATTGCTCCCTCCGAGATCACCGCGCAGTCCGTCTACCAGGATCGCCGCCGTCTCATGCTGCAGGCCGGCGCCGCCGCCGCGGCCATGGGCCTGGCCGGCTGGACCAATCGCCAGGCTTTTGCCCAGACCACCACGGGTGAAAAGCTGGTCGCGACCCGCAATCCGCAATTCGTCGTGATGGACAAGCTGACCCCGGTCAAGGACGTCACGACCTACAACAACTTCTACGAATTCGGCACCGACAAGGGCGATCCGGCCGATAACGCCGGCCGCTTCAAGACCAAGCCCTGGACGGTCGCGATCGAAGGCGAGGTCAAGAAGCCCATGACCATCGGCCTGGACGATCTGCGCAAGATGGCGCCGATGGAAGAACGGGTGTATCGCCTGCGCTGTGTCGAAGGCTGGTCCATGGTGATTCCGTGGGTGGGCTTTTCGCTGAGCGAACTGATCAAGCGGGTCGAGCCGACCGGCAACGCCAAGTTCGTGGAATTCGTCACGGCGACGCAGCCCGAAACCATGCCCGGCCTGCGTTCGCGCGTGCTGGAATGGCCCTATGTCGAAGCCTTGCGGATGGATGAAGCCATGCATCCGCTCGCCTTGCTCACCTTTGGCGTGTATGGCGAAACGCTGCCCAACCAGAACGGCGCGCCGGTGCGTATCGTGGCGCCCTGGAAGTACGGCTTCAAGTCCGGCAAGTCGCTGGTCAAGATCCGGTTCGTTGAAAAGCAGCCGGTCACGAGCTGGATCAAGGCGGCGTCGTCCGAATACGGTTTCTACGCCAACGTGAACCCCGACGTGCCGCATCCGCGCTGGAGCCAGGCCACCGAACGCCGAATTGGTGAAGACGGCCTGTTTTCGCCCAAGCGCAAGACGCTGCCGTTCAATGGCTACGCCGATCAGGTCGCATCGCTGTACGCCGGCATGGACCTGAAGAAGAACTACTGAGCGCCGACGCCATGCCGCCCGTCTCGCCATCCCCCGCAGCGTCGTCTGCAGCCACCGCCGCCGCGGCAGCACCCGCCACCGCGCGCCGCGGGGCGGCTGCCGCAGGCGCCCCCCGCACGGCCGCCACGCCCAAGGTCTTCGGCATCCCGCTGCGGACCTTCAAGATCCTGCTGTTCATCGCGTTCCTGTACCCCTTGGCGCGATGGGTCTACCTGGGCGTGACCAACGATCTGACGGCCAATCCGGTGGAATTCCTGACCCGGTCGTCGGGCACCTGGACGCTGGTGACCTTGCTGATCACCCTGTTGATCTCGCCGCTGCGCAGCTGGATCAAGCAGCCCATGCTGCTGCAGGTGCGGCGCATGTGCGGGCTGTTCGCGTTCTTTTACGTGTGCCTGCACCTGACCACCTATGTATGGTGGGACCAGTGGTTCAACGTGATCGCGATCGTGCAGGACGTGATCAAGCGCCCGTTCATTACGGTGGGTTTTGCGGCGTTTCTGTTGCTGATCCCGCTGGCGGTCACGTCGACCAAGGGATGGATGCGCCGGCTGGGGCGCAAGTGGCAGACCCTGCACAAGCTGATCTACCTGATCGTCACGCTGGGGCTGCTGCACTACTGGTGGCAGAAAGCCGGCAAGAACGACTTTGCCACGGTGGGCATCTACACCGCGGTGTTTGCGGTGCTGATGGCCTGGCGCGTGCAGCGGTGGTGGAAAGGGCGCAAGCGGTAGCAGACCGGAGCCTGGGACTTGCGGGGCCCCGCGCCGATGCGTGGACTCCACGCGGACCCTGCCAGATCGACCTTCGCGGCGCCTTCCCGGGCGCCGCGATGCCGTCCGGGGTCCTTACCCCAGCGTCGATTCCAGCGCCAGCAGCTGCGCCACGGTTTCCCGCGACCGCACCACGTGGAAGTTGGCGCCATCCACCATCACTTCGGCGGCGCGCGGGCGCGTGTTGTAGTTGCTGGCCATCACCATGCCATAGGCGCCAGCCGACTCGAACGCCAGCAGGTCGCCTTCGGCCACGGCCAGGTCGCGGTTGCGGGCCAGCCAGTCGCCGCTTTCGCAGATCGGGCCGACCACGTCGTAATTGCGCGTGACCACGTCGGTCCGCGGCACAACGGGCAGCACGCCGTGATACGCGTCGTACAGGGTCGGGCGCACCAGGTCGTTCATGGCCGCGTCCACGATCAGGAACAGCTTGGAATCCGTGTGCTTGAGGTATTCCACGCGCGTCACCAGAATGCCCGCGTTGCCGGCCAGCGACCGGCCCGGTTCCAGCACGATCTGGCGGTCGCCGTAGCCGCGCGCCAGCAGGCGTTCGAACACGGCGTTCAGCAGGGTCGTGGGGGACAGCAGGGTCTCGTCCGAATACCGGATGCCCAGGCCACCGCCCAGGTCCAGGTGGTCGATGTGGATGTCATGCGCGGCCAGCAGGTCCAGCAGGTCCAGCAGCTTGTCGAGGGCGTCCAGGAAAGGTGACGCTTCGGTGATCTGCGACCCGATATGGCAATCCAGCCCTACCACCTTGATGCCCGGCAGGCTGGCGGCATTGCGGTAGGCGTCCAGCGCCTGCTCGATGGCAATGCCGAACTTGTTTTCTTTCAGCCCGGTGGAAATGTACGGATGGGTCTTGGGGTCCACGTCGGGATTCACCCGCAGCGACACCGGCGCGCGTTTGCCCATCGATGCGGCCACGGCCGACAGCCGGTGCAGTTCGGGAATCGACTCGACGTTGAAGCACTTGACGCCGACTTCCAGCGCCAGGCGCATTTCCGACGCCTGCTTGCCCACCCCCGAAAACACGACCTTGGACGGGTCGCCGCCCACCGCCAGCACGCGTTGCAGTTCGCCAGCCGACACGATATCGAAGCCCGCGCCCATCTTTGCGAATTCGCGCAGCACGGCCAGGTTCGAATTGGCCTTCATGCCGTAGCAGACCAGCACGTCGTGGCTGCCGATCGCATCGCGATAGGCACCGTAGGCGGCATGCAGCGCCGCGCGCGAGTAGATGTACAGCGGCGTGCCCAGGCGTTCCGCCAGGTCGGCCACCGACACGCTTTCGGCGTGCAGCACGCCGTCGCGGTAGGCGAAATAGGGGCTGCCGACAGGGGTCGCTTGCGCGCCCGCGGCAGGGACTCGGGTATCGGTCATGGCGGAATCAGGGCAGGGTAGGGAAGGTGGCGCGGTTCTGCGACGTGGTGCGGGTCGCGGTCGACGAGCTCGGATAGGTGGCGGACGTGGTCGGCGGAATGGGCTTGCCGGCGTCATCGGGAATGAACAGCGGGCCTTTCTGGCCGCAGGCGGCCAGCACGGTCAGCCCCGCAACGACCACGCCCCGGACCAGCCAGCGCGCGGCCGGAGCAGCACGGGTGGCGTCAGGGGTATTGGGGGCCAGGCGCGCGGCGCTGGCTACAATGCGTGCATCTGCTAACCCAAAGGATGGCTGGCATGCGGCGCGCGCGGTGCGTGATGGTGTCATGTCGGGCATAGGTGAAATTATGAACGAAAGCGAGTTTGTTGCCGCAGCCGAGGCGATCATCGGATCGATCGAAGCCCAGGCCGATGTGTGGTTCGATGAATTGGACGTCGATCTGGAATGCGAGCGCAGCGGCAATGTGCTTACGCTCACGTTCCAGGACCGGTCCCAGGTCGTAGTGAACAGCCAGGCGCCCATGAAGGAAATGTGGGTGGCGGGCCGCAGCGGCGGCTTCCACTACCGCCATCAGGAAAACGGCCAGTGGATCGATACGCGGTCGGGCGAAGAACTGGGCGCCGCCCTCAGCCGCATCTGTTCGGAGCAATCCGGCCGGATCCTGGTGGTGGCCATTCCCTGATGCACATTGGCCCCCTGCGCAATGCAGGGGGCCAAGTGTTATTCATTCAGGCGTTCAGGCGTTCAGAAGACATAGTACGGCAGCTTTCGCCGTACCCGCCGTCAGGGCAGGTAGTCGGGCTGCGTTGCACTCCTGGGCGCGTTCGACGGGCTGCCATTGCCGCCAATCAGATTGCCCAGTCCGTCGATCAGGCGCGACATCGGATCTTCTTCCTTCGGCGCCGCGACACCCACCGTCGCCACCGCCTGTCCGGGCGGAAATTCCGACAGATAGTAGTCGCCGTTGGCGGTGATGATGCCCGGCGGCATGACCTGTTCCTGCTGCGGCACGCCCTTCAACGCCTTCTGCATGTACGCCAGCCAGATCGGCATGGCCGCGCCGCCGCCGGTTTCGCGCACACCCAGCGACTTGGGCTGGTCATAGCCCAGCCAGGCAATGCCCACCAGTTGCGGCGTGTAGCCCGCGAACCAGCCGTCCACCGAATTGTTGGTCGTGCCGGTCTTGCCGCCCACGTCAGTACGCTTGAGCGCCAACGCCGCACGGGCCGTGCCGGTGCGCACCACGTCGCGCAGCATGGTGTCGGTGATATAGGCGGTGCGGGCGTCGATCGCGCGTACCGATTCGTCACCCGCCTTGGCCGGACGGGCCTGCATCAGCACGCGTCCGCTGCCGTCGGTCACTTTGTCGATCAGGAACGGCGTGACACGGTAACCCCCGTTGGCAAACACCGAGTAAGCGCCTGCCATCTGCAAGGGCGTGACCGCACCTGCACCTAGCGCCATCGTCAGGTAGGCCGGGTGGCGCGCCGCCTCAAAACCGAAGCGCGTGATGTAGTCCTGCGCGTACTGCGGGCCGATGGTCTGCAGGATCCGGATCGACACCAGGTTCTTGGACTTGGCCAGGCCTTGGCGCATGGTCATCGGGGCTTCGTTCTTGCCATCGTAGTTCTTGGGTTCCCAGCGCTGCGAACCCGTGGCCGCCGCTTCCAGCACGAACGGCGCGTCGGAAATGATGGTCGATGGCGTCAGCCCGCGTTCCAGCGACGCTGCGTAGATGAAGGGCTTGAAGCTCGATCCCGGCTGGCGCCAGGCCTGCGTGACCCGGTTGAACTTGCCGCGCTGGAAGTCGAAGCCGCCCACCATGGCGCGGATCGCGCCGTCGCGCGGGTCGGTCGACACAAACGCGCCTTGCACGGCCGGTGACTGCAGGATTTCCCATTCGCCGCCGGTCTTCATGATCCGCACGATCGCGCCGCGGCGCACGCGCTGTGTGGGCTGGGCCTTGGCGTTCAGGCCCGATGCGGCAAAGCGCAGGCCCTTGCCGGTGATTTCGATGATTTCGCCCGCGCTGCGCGCCACGCGCACCTTGTTGGCATCGGCCGACAGCACCACCGCGGCCAGCAGGTCGTCGTTGTCCGGATGGTCGGTCAGCGCGTCGTCCACCGCTTCGTTCAGCTTTTCGGCGTCACGGTCCACGCCATCAGGCAGTTCCACGAACGCTTCCGGGCCGCGATAGCCGTGGCGGCGTTCGTAGTCCATCACGCCGTCACGCAGCGCTTCATAGGCCGCGTCCTGCTGCGCCTTGTTCACCGTCGTGTACACGTTCAGACCGCGGGTGTACGTGTCTTCCTTGTAGATGTCATAGACCAGCTGGCGCGCCAGTTCGGCCACATATTCGGCACGCACCGCGAATTCGCCGCCCAGCGGCTTGATCTTCATCTTGTCGTCCAGCGCGGCGCGGTATTCCGGGTCGGTCAGGTAGCCCAGCTCGTGCATGCGGCGCAGCACATATTGCTGGCGCAGCGTGGCGCGCGTGGGGTTGACGACCGGGTTGTAGCGCGACGGCGCCTTGGGAATGCCGGCCAGCATGGCCGCTTCCGATGCCGTCAGTTCCGCGACCGGCTTGCCAAAATAGATCCGGGCCGCCGACGCAAAACCGTAGGCGCGCTGGCCCAGGTAGATCTGGTTGATGTACAGCTCCAGGATCTGGTCCTTGGTCAGGTTGGCTTCAATCTTGAAGGTCAGCAGGATTTCGTACAGCTTGCGGGTGTAGGTCTTTTCGGACGACAGATAGAAGTTGCGGGCCACCTGCATCGTGATCGTGCTGGCGCCCTGGCTTTTCTGCAGGTTGATGGCGTTGGTGAAGGCGGCGCGCAGTACGCCGGTCCAGTCGATACCGCCATGCTGGTAGAAGCCGTCGTCTTCGGCCGACAGAATGGCCGACTTGAGCACGTCCGGCACATCGCGGATCCGGACCACATTGCGGCGTTCTTCGCCAAATTCGCCGATCAGCACATTGTCGGCGGTATAGACGCGCAACGGCACTTTCGGGTGGTAGTCGGTAAGTGCGTCCAGGTCCGGCAGATTCGGATAGGCGAGCGCCAGCGCCAGCCCGACCAATAGGGCGACGCAGACGGCCAATCCGGCAAGGACGCCGGCAACCTTGAGCAAAATTCGGGTCATGAGGGGGACAACTTGAGGGGCAAAGACCAACCCATTATAGGAACATAGCGCGGCGAAGGCGGATAGACCATCCGGCGCAAGCCGTGTTCCTGTAACAAGGTGCACATGACGGATGGTCAATGCCGGGCGCATGCCGAACCCGCGGCGGGCGTGGATTGGACTCGCGACAAGGCGGAGAGGGGCGCGCGATCAGCCGCGATCAGGCTGCGATCGGGCCCATTACCTAGGGGATTGCCCCCGGATTTTGCCGCGACGGTCGTCCTTGCGGGATAATGGGGCCGTATCCAACCCGACGGCGTCCGAGCCGCCCTTGCCGTGATTGCCGCTACGTTTGCTTCCTGTTCCGTCGAGATCGTCCGTGTCGACGCCGACGTCTTCATCCCGCCGCTGTTCCTGGTCGGGATGATGGGCGCCGGCAAGACCACGATCGGCCGCGGCCTGGCCCGCGCCATGGGCCGGGAATTCGTCGACATCGATCAGGTGATCGAAACCCGCTGCGGCGTACGTATCCCCACCATATTCGAACTGGAAGGCGAAGCCGGCTTTCGCGCCCGCGAAGCGCATGTGCTGGACGAATACAGCCGCAAGTCGGGCGTGGTGCTGGCGACCGGGGGCGGCGTGGTCATGGCCGAACCCAACCGCCGCATCCTGGCCGAACGCGGCCGCGTGCTGTACCTGCGGGCCCGCGCCGAAGAGCTGTACCAGCGCACCCGCTACGACCGCAACCGTCCGCTGCTGCGCACCGCCGACCCCCTGGCAAAGATCACCGAACTGCTGGTCGCGCGCGAACCGCTGTATGAAGAGATCGCCGACCTGGTCGTAGATACCGGTAGGATGTCCGTGACCCGCCTGGTCCACCGCATCCTGCCCTTGCTGCTAAGCTGCGACAAGCCGATTACGCCGGTTTCCGACTTGCCGCCCCTGGAGTGTTTATGAAAGAAGTCCGTGTCGATACGCCGGGCGGACGCTATCCGATCCGCATCGCTCCCGGCCGTCTTGACCACCTTGCCGACGCCGTGCCGGCCGACGCCACCACCCTGGTCCTGGTCACCAACCCGACCGTGGCCGCGCTGTATGCCGACCGGGCCGAAGCCGCGCTCGCCAAGTCCGGCAAGAAGGTGTTGCGCATCGAATTGCCCGACGGTGAAGCCTACAAGGATTGGCAGACCCTGAACCTGATCTTCGACGGCATGCTGGCGCAGCATTGCGACCGCCGTGCGGTGATCGTGGCCCTGGGCGGCGGTGTGATCGGCGACATTGCTGGCTTCGCGGCGGCCGTGTACATGCGCGGCATCCGCTTCATCCAGGTACCTACCACGCTGCTGTCGCAGGTCGACTCGTCGGTCGGCGGCAAGACGGCGGTGAACCACCCGATCGGCAAGAACATGATCGGCGCCTTCTACCAGCCGCTGGCGGTCGAGATCGACACCGACGTGCTCAATACGCTGGCGCCGCGTGAAGTGTCGGCTGGCCTGGCCGAAGTCATCAAATACGGCGCGATCCTCGATGCCGACTTCTTTGCCTGGTGCGAAGACAACGTGGTGGCCCTGCGTGCGCTGGAACCGGCTGCCGTGGCGCACGCCATTGCACGGTCCTGCGAACTGAAAGCCTTTGTGGTGTCGCAGGACGAACGCGAAACCGGCCTGCGCGCCATCCTGAATTTCGGCCACACCTTTGCGCACGCGATCGAGGCCGGCCTGGGCTTCGGCACCTGGCTGCACGGCGAAGCCGTCGGCTGCGGCATGGTGCAGGCCGCCGAATTGTCGGTCACCGCCACGGGCCTGCCGCAACGCGAGGCCGACCGTATCCGCGCCCTGGTGCAGGCCATCGGCTGCCCGATCTACGGGCCCGACCTGGGCACCGCGCGGTGGCTGGACTACATGCAGGGCGACAAAAAGACCGAAGCCGGCCAGATCCGCTTCGTGCTGCTGCCGCGCATGGGCGAAGCGGTGCGCACCCCTGCGCCCGAAGACCAGGTCCGCCAGGCGCTGGAATTGACGGTGGCGAAAACGGCGGGGGCACAAGCGACCGTGGTCGCATAGGCGGGGCTGCGGGGCCGGCGCTTGTTGGCCGCCAGCCTGGGCATGGCTTCTGCGCCACCAGGTTTGCGCCACGCCTCTGCGTCACCGCTTCTGCGCCACCACTTCTGCATCACCACCTCTGCGCTACCACCTCTACGTCACGCCTCCAGCACCCCGGCTTGTATCTTGCGCATTCGGCATCATCTGTACGGAAGCACCTGTTTTGCAGCATCCGTATTGCAGCAACTGTATTGCAGCAACTGCGCCGTACATCCTTAGCAGCATTCCCGCCCCCTGACGGCCTTGCATCACGCCTGGGGGGCATCGCAGGCCCCCGAGGACACCATGTCTGCCACTCCGCCGAATCCCGCGCTGTCCACCCCCACGATGCTTGCGCCCTACGCCGCGCATCCCGAGCAGTCCCGCGGCCGCCGGTATGCCGAAACGCCAGCCGAAGGGCGCACCGAATTCCAGCGCGACCGCGACCGCATCATCCATTCCAACGCGTTTCGCCGGCTTGAATACAAGACCCAGGTTTTCGTGAATCATGAGGGCGACCTGTTCCGCACCCGGCTCACGCACAGCCTGGAAGTCGCGCAGATCGCCCGGTCCATCGCCCGCAACCTGCGCCTGAACGAAGACCTGGTCGAAGCCATTTCGCTGGCGCACGACCTGGGCCACACCCCCTTCGGCCATGCAGGGCAGGACGTGCTGAACGCCTGCATGCGCGAATTTGCGCCCGAAGCTGGCGGCTTCGAACACAACCTGCAAAGCCTGCGCGTGGTGGACGAACTGGAAGAACGCTACGGCGACTTCGACGGCCTGAACCTGGTGTTCGAAACGCGCGAAGGCATCCTGAAGCATTGTTCATTGGAGCGCGCCAGGCGCCTGGGCGATGTAGGCGAACGTTTCCTGGCGCGCACCCAGCCGTCGCTGGAAGCGCAGCTGACCAACCTGGCCGATGAAGTCGCCTACAACAACCACGACATCGACGATGGCTTGCGCTCCGGATTGATCACGCTCGATCAGCTGCAGTCGGTGCGGATCTTTGCGCGCCACCGCGCCATGGTCGAGGCCCGCTACACCGGCCTGGCCGAACGCCGCATGATCACCGAGACCGTGCGCCGCATGATCAACACGCTGATCATCGACCTGACGCAGACCAGCGCCGCGCGAATTGCCGACGTGGCGCCGCAAACGATCGACGACGTGCGCCAGTCGCCGTCGCTGGTCGGCTTCAGCCCCGACGTGCGGACCGAGGCGGACGAGCTCAAGGTATTCCTGCGCGAACAGCTGTACATGCACTACAAGGTGCGGCGCACGACCAGCAAGGCCAAACGCATCGTGCGGGACCTGTTCACCGCCTTCTTTGACGAACCGCGCATGCTGCCGACGCAATACCAGGAACGGGTCGAGAAGGGCAAGGCGCGCGCGATCGCCGACTACATCGCGGGCATGACGGATCGGTATGCGATCCGGGAACACCGCAAGCTGTTCGAGGTGGGCGACGACTGAGCCGGGGCTGGGCGCAAATGCTGACAGCCTGGACGGGCGGTCAGATCATCGGACTACGGCCGGAGGGTGACTGCGCCAGGCAGTGCGGCCAGTCGCTGATCACCGGCCTGCTCAAGCCGCCTCGCTGCGATCCTGCGACCCGTCGCCGTCATCGCGGTCGGATTCTAGTCCGACAGGGCTTTCCATCTCGCTTCCGTTGCCATCCTGACGTCCATGTAGCGTCTGCCGGATGTGTTCCGCAAACGCGTGCGCAATGGTCGGCAGCTGGCGGTTGCGCAGGCTGGCCAGCACCAGTTTTCCACGCGGAAAATTCCGGTCCGCAATGTCCTTGACCACCACCGCACCGCCATCCGTCACGGCGCCAATGTCGATCTGGAACGAGATGGCGTTGTCGTAATACAGGCAGCCGCGCAGGAACTCGAACGAATTGCTTTCGATCAGCGGCCGCAGCGAAATTGATGACCGCATCATGAAGCGTTCCAGCATCTGCCGGCCGGCAATGTCCCGGTCGGGCAACACCACCGGATAGTCCGTGCAATCGCGCAGCCTTACCGTTTCCTGTCCCGCCAGCGGGTGGTCGCGGTGCATCACGGCCACCAGCTTCTGATCGAACTGCGCAATGGTTTCCACGTCCGCGTCGGGCGGCAGGTTGAACACCAGTCCCAGGTCCGTATCGAAATTGCGCAGCGACGTCAGCGCGTGGACGTGGTCGCCCACATCGACCTCGAAGGCGACCAGCGGATGCGTCTTGCGAAACGTGGCCACGGCCTGCGGCAGGTAGGCGGGCGCCAGTGCCTGGCTGATGACCAGCCGCACATTGCCGCGCCGCAGCCCCTTCAGTTCTTCGATCTGCGACCGCACGCCGTCCAGCTCGGCGTTGCGGCTGCGGATGTAGTCGACGAACAGCTCGCCCGCGGTGGTCAGCCGCATGCCGCGGGGCAGGCGTTCAAAAATCGCCGTGCCCAGTTCGTCCTCCAGGTCCTGGATCCGCCGGATGACGGCCGACGGCGCCACATGCAGCCGCTCGGCCGCTTGCCGGATCGACCCCACGCGGGCCACTTCGTCGACATAACGCAGAAAGCGCAGATGGTTCATTGGAAGGGTGTCCTTGTATCAGGGCCGTCCTGGCCGGTGAACTGACCGGGCAAGAACAGGGTGTTGGAGACGTCGCCGCCCCACAATGGTGCACCGATCTGGTGCGTTAGCACCCGACAGCCGTCCCGCCATCTCGCAGACCTGACATAACGCGCCGCGTGATCCTGCGGGCTAGCATCCGCCGGTGCCCGCCCAGCCAATCTGTATGCCAGCACCGCCCACCGCAAGACGCCCTGTTTACCGTGCTATCCGTCAACCGATGCCGTATCGGCAACAGAGTAACGCTAAAACGGCAATCAATTGAAGCGGTCAAACGGCAAAACGGGTACGGGCATTGCATTAGGTAGAGCCAGGGACGCTGCATGCCCGGTATCGGTGCCTGCCGCGCCAGCAGTCCACCTCCTGGACCGAATCAAGCATGGCTTGCTTGCCCGCGCCTCCGCTTCCACCCACGATTTCCCGATCCCGCCCTGTCCATGACATTTCCGACTTCCGACACCACTTTTGGCCCCGCCGCCGGCAACGTCTGGACGCGCCGTGGCGACGCCCTCAGCCTGGTGCGGCCGCCGCATGTGCCGCGTCCGGTGCAATTCGCCGCGGATGACCACCCGATCGAAATCGACGTGGCGGCCACGGCGCTGATCATCATCGACATGCAGAACGACTTCTGCCACCCCGACGGCTGGTTCGGCCAGAAGGGCATCGACGTGTCGCCCATGCGCCGTCCGATTCCCGCCATCGCCGCCTTGCTGGACGCCTGGCGCGCCGCGGCGGGCCGGGTGGTGTGGGTGAACTGGGGCATTCGCGCCGACCGCCTGAACCTGCCGCCCACGGTGCTGTTCAAGGGCAAGCGCACGGCTGACGGCGTGGGTTATGCCGAGACGTCGCCGCTGGACCATGGCCCAAGCGTGGTGCAGGGCAGCTGGGGCGCGCAGGTGGTGGAAGAACTGCCGGTGGCCGCCGGCGACATCACTGTCCACAAGCATCGCCTGAGCGGCTTCTGGGACAACGAGCTGGACAGCCTGCTGCGCCAGCAGGGCATCACCACCTTGCTGTACGCCGGCGTGAACACCGACCGCTGCGTGTTCTCGACCCTGCAGGACGCCGCCTTCATTGGCTACGACAACATTTTGCTGAGCGACGCGTGCAGCACCGCGTCGCCCGAGTACGTGACCCAGGCCATTCATTTCATCGTGCGCCAGCTGCATGGCTTCGTGGCGACGTCGACCGCACTGACCGGCGCACTGCGCGAGCAGGCCTGAGCCGGCAGCCGTCAACGCATCGCATCACGCAACACCGATCCCCGCTTTTTCCGCATTACCCCGCGTGTCCTCCGCCACCCCTCAGGAGCATTTCATGATTGCGAGTTTCAAGAAGTTTGCCGTGTCGGCCGCCGTTACCACGGCCCTGGGCCTGACCTTCGCCGTGCTGCCAACCGCAGCCAGCGCGCAGACCAAGATCAAGCTGACCTTGAACTGGAAATACGAGGGCCCGCAAGCCTGGTTCTTTCTGGCGCAGGACAAGGGTTACTTCAAGGCGGAAGGCCTGGACGTTGAAATCGACCAGGGCGAAGGCTCGGCCGCTGGCGTGCCCAAGGTGGCGGCCGGTACCTACACCGCGGCCTTTGGCGACATGAATGCGCTGATCGACTTTGCGGCCAAGCGCCCGGCCGATGCGCCCGTGGGCGTCTACACGCTGTACAACTCGGCCCCGTTCACGGTGGTCGTCAAGGCCAACAGCCCGATCAAGACGCCCAAGGATTTCGAAGGCAAGACGCTGGGCGGCCCGGCCAATGACGGCGCGCTCAAGCTCTTCCCGACCCTGGCGGGTTCCGCAGGCTTTGACCTGAGCAAGGTCAAGATCAGCAACATGGCGCCCAACCTGCGCGAACAGATGTTGATCCGCGACCAGGTGGACGGCGTGTTCGGCTACATCAACACGGTGTATTTCGCGGCCAAGGCCAGCGGCATGGATCCGGAAAAAGACCTGCGCTTCATCCGCTATGCCGACTACGGCCTGGACCTGTACTCCAACACCATCATGTTCTCGCGCAAGTTCACCAAAGAGAACCCCGAAGCCGTGAAGGGCTTCCTGCGCGCCTTGAACAAGGCGATCAAGGAAGTGGTGGCGAACCCCGACGAGGGCCTGGCCGCCGTGCTCAAGCGCGAACCGCTGCTCAAGCCCGAACTGGAAAAGGAAAAGCTGCTGGCCACGATCAAGCGCGACATGAGCCATCCGGAAGTCGCCAAAATCGGCCTGGGCGCCGTCGATGAAGCGCGCCTGAAGAAGTCGATCGATCTGGTGGTCAAAGCCAACCAATTGACGACGACGCCATCGACTGGCGACGTGTTCGACAGCAGCTTCCTGCCGGCCCGCGCGGACCGTCCGTCCAAGCTCTGACGCCCTGACCCCGATCGGCGCCTGATTGCGCAAGGCGCGGGCGCCGACTCATCACGCAACACGCGAGAAAGATTATGGATTTGCAGTTGAAAGACAAGGTGGTGGTCATTACCGGTCCGGCCAAGGGCATGGGCCGCGCGATCACCCTGGCGTTCGCCAAGGAAGGCTGCGCGCTGGTGCTGACCGGCCGTGACGTGGCCGCGATCGAACCCGTGGCCGCCGAAGCGCGCGACCTGGGCGTCAAGGTGCTGGTCGTTCCGTGCGACCTGACCGACGACACGCAGACCGAAGCGCTGGGCCGCGCCGCCGAAGAAGCGTTCGGCCGCGTCGACGTGCTGGTGAATGTGGCCGGCGGATCGGGCCCGATCGGCAAGACGGGCTGGGAAACCACCGCCGCGGAATTCGACGAAATCGTCCGCCTGAACATGTCCGGCTGCTTCAACACCATGCACGCCGTGCTGCCCGGCATGATCGCGCGCCGCTACGGCAAGATCGTGAACGTGGGCGGCACCTTCGGCATGCGTGGCCGCGCCGGCCGCATGGCGTATTCGGCATCCAAGTGGGGCCTGCGCGGCATCACCAAAAGCTTCGCGCTGGAAGCCGGTCCGCACAACATCAACGTCAACAATGTCGCCCCGGGCATGGTCGATGGCCCCCGGTTCCGCGAAAAGGTGTGCGCCGATATGGCCAAGCGCCTGAACATCACGCTGGAAGAAGCCATGACCAAACACGCGATGGACTACGCGCTGCGCCGCGTGACGGTCGACGACGACGTCGCCAATGCCTGCCTGTTCCTGGCCAGCGATGCGTCGCGCCAGATCACGGGCGCGGATCTGCCGGTCGACGGCGGATGGGCATCTCTCTAAGCATTTTCTTCAGTACCCGGTACGGCAATCCGCAGGGCATTTGAGCAAGGAACGAAGTCATGAGTCAGGTAGACCTGGTTATCCGCGGCGGCAAGGTGGTGTCGCCCGATCACATCATCGAGGCGTCTGTCGCCATTGATAACGGCATCATCGTCGCGGTGGGTCATGACGACCTGATGCCCTCGGCCCGCGAAGACATCCGCGCTGACGGCCTGTACCTGTTGCCCGGCGCCATCGACAGCCACGTGCACTTCCGCGATCCCGGCTATCCCAACAAGGAAACCTGGAAGACCGGTTCGGCCGCGGCGGCTTGCGGCGGCGTGACCACCGTGTTCGAAATGCCCAATACCAACCCCGCCACCGGCACGGTCGAAGCCCTGCGCATCAAGCAGAAGGCGGCGGAATCGTCGTATGTGGACTTCGGCATTCACGGCCTGTTCGGTGACGACACCGTGGACCGCCTGGAAGAACTGCTGGACGCGGGTGTCACCAGCTTCAAGGCCTTTGTGGGCAACACCTTCGGCAACCTGCCCGCGCCCACCGACGGCTGCCTGCTCGAAGGCTTTGAAAAACTGGCGCCGCTCGGTATTCGTACCGTCGTGCACGCCGAAAATTCGTCCATCATGGCCCGCCGCCAGGCCAAGCTGCAGGCCGCCGGCCGCAACGACCCCTTCGCGCATCTGGCCGCGCGCCCGGCCGTGGCCGAGATCGAAGCCATCGGCCGCGTGGTCACGCTGGCCGAATGGACCGGCGCCCGCGTGCACATCGCGCATCACAGCTCGGCCGACTCGCTGTACCTGCTGCGCGAGGCGAAGCGCCGCGGTGTGGACGTCACGGCAGAGACCTGCCCGCAATACATGCTGATGAACGTGAACGAGATGTCTCGCCTGGGCGGCATCCTGCGCCTGAACCCGCCAATCCGCGAAGCACGCCATAACCAACCGCTATGGGATGCGCTGATGGATGGCACCATCGACATGATCGCGACCGACCACGCGCCGCACACGCCCGAAGAAAAAACCCGCGAAAGCATCTGGGATTGCGATTGCGGCTTCCCAGGTGTCGAAACGCAAATGCCCCTGATGCTGACCGAGATCAACAAGGATCGCGCCACGCTGATGGACTACGTGCGCTGGAGCTCGGTCAACCCTGCCAAGGCCTGGGGCCTGTATGGCGTCAAGGGTGTGATCGCCGCGGGCTCGCACGCCGACATCGCCATCGTCGACATGGACAAGCAGGGCGTGGTCAACCAGGGCAAGCTGCAAAGCGTGAGCAAGATCTCGCCGTGGAACGGCCGCGTCGTCAAGGGCTACCCGATCCACACGCTGGTGCGCGGCCGCTTCGTGATGCGTGACGGGGCCCTGGTGCAGGACGCCGCCGGCTGGGGCGTATCGGTCAAGGCCGTCCAGAAGATGCCCACGCCCAAGCCGCGCAATACCGAGACCTACACCACCGCGATCCTGACGCGGCCGGAAGGCGCCCCTGTCAGCGCGCGGCCGTCCGCCGACGTGATCGAAGGAAAACTGCCATGACCCAATCGTTCATCGATCTGGCCAACGTCTCGCTGCAATATGGCGGCGGCACGATCGCGCTGGATCACACCGACCTGCGCATCGACAAGGGCGATTTCGTGGCCCTGGTCGGGCCCAGCGGCTGCGGCAAGTCCACGATCCTGAAGCTGGTTGGCGGGCTGCTTACGCCCACCTCGGGCGCCGTGATCGTGGGCGGCCGCGAAGCCGGATCGCCCGGGTCGCGCATCCATAACCCGCATGCCCCGTGCGTGCGGATCGGGCTCGCTTTCCAGAACCCGACGATGCTGCCGTGGCTCACGATCCGCGAAAACGTCATGATCCCGCTCAAGATCGTCGAGCCCTTCCGTTCCGACTACGCCCGCAAGAAAAAGGGCGAATTCGCCGAACGCGCCGAAGCGCTGCTGGCGCAGGTCGGCCTGAAAGGCTTTGGCGACAAGCGTCCGTGGCAACTGTCGGGCGGCATGCTGCAGCGCGCATCGCTGTGCCGCGCGCTGGTGCACGAACCGCAACTGCTGTTGCTGGACGAACCCTTCGGTGCACTGGACCAGTTCACGCGCGAAGAGCTGTGGGCCATCATGCAGGACCTCTGGATCACCAAGCGCCCGACGGTGCTGCTGGTGACGCATGACCTGCGCGAATCGGCGTACCTGGCCAATCGCATCTGTGTCATGAGCTCGCGCCCTGGCCGCATTCTTGAAGACCGGCCGGTGGAGTTCGCCCGCCCGCGCACCCTGGAATCGAGCTACGCGCCCGAGTTCGCGACGCTGGTGCAGGAATTGCGCATGCGGATTGCCCATGCACGCACCGACAGCGATGCGCAGGAAGCTGCCGCGGATGCGGTTGCCCATGCCGTTGCCGATGCGGCCGCCACCCCGGCGGCCACCCCCGCCGTCACCACCCCAAGGAGAGTCGCATGAGCGCGGCATCCCCCTCGATCCCTGCCGTGAAGGCCGCAGCCAAGCCCGCCTCGCGGATGAATCCCAAAACCAAACGCTACCTGCTGTCGGCGTTGACGCTGGTCGGCTTCTTCCTGTTGTGGGAAGTGATCTGCCTGGCCAGCGGCGTGTCCGACCTGGTGCTGCCGCGGCCGTCGCAGATCGCCGTCGTGCTGTGGCAGAAATTTCCGCTGCTGTGGCCGCACACCGTGCAGACCCTGTACACCACCGTAGTTGGCTTCGCGCTGGGCGTGCTGGTGGGTGTCGTGATCGGCGTCATCATCGGTTCGTCGCGCCTCGCCTATGACGTGGCCTATCCGCTGCTGGTCGGCTTTTCCAGTATCCCCAAAGTGGCCGTCGTGCCGATCTTCGTGGTCTGGTTCGGCTCGGGCACCGTGCCCGCGATCCTGACCTCGCTGGTCATCAGCATCTTCCCGGTCGTGGTGAACGTCGCTACCGGCCTGGCAACGACCGAGCCCGAACTGGAAGACGTGCTGAAGGTGCTTGGCGCCAGCAAGCGCGACATCCTGTGGAACGTGGGCCTGCCGCGCGCCTTGCCCTACCTGTTCGCGTCGCTCAAGATCGCCATCACCCTGTCGTTCGTCGGCACCGTGCTGTCCGAAACCGTGGCCGCCAACAAGGGGATCGGGAACGTCATGATGATTGCCAGTGGCAACTTTGATGTGCCGCTGGTGTTTGCCGGCCTGTTCATCCTTGCCGTGCTGGGTGTGCTCTTATATGCCATCTCTGCGTATATCGAAGGCCGGCTGACCGGCTGGACCCAACGCAAGACCGACATGGCCATGGCCTGAGCCCATCAACGTTTCGACAATTTTCATGACGACACCGACCTCTCCCATCGACGCGATCACCGCGTCGCCCACCCTGCTGAAAAGCGTGGCGGTTTTTTGCGGATCCAACTTTGGCGCATCGCCGGAATACGCCGATGCCGCCCGCGCCCTGGGCACCGAAATCGCCCGCCGCGGACTGACCCTGGTCTATGGCGGCACGCACAAAGGCCTGATGGGCCTGATGGCCGACGCTGCGCTGGCCGCCGGCGGCCGGGTCGTTGGCATCATCAACCAACGCCTGCATGACCGCGGCCATCTGCATCCCAAGTTGACGCAACACGAAATCGTGACCGACATGCGGGCCCGCAAGGCGCGCATGGCCGATCTGGTCGACGCCTTCATCGCCATGCCGGGCGGCCTCGGCACGCTCGAAGAACTGTTCGAGGCGGCCACGCTCACGCAACTGGGCGACCACACCAAAGCCTGCGGCGCGCTGAACGTGCGCGGCTTCTATGACCCCATGCGCGCCATGCTGACGCGCGCCGTGGACGAAGGCTTCCTGAAGACCGAGCACCGCGACATGATCGTGATCGATGCCGACCCGGCGTCCCTGCTCGACGGGCTGGCCGACTGGAAAGCCCCGACGGTCACCAAGTGGATAGAAAAGACATGAGCAAACGCATTCGCATGACGGCCGGCGGCTACACCTTCATTGCCGAGACCCATCCCGACGCGCCACTGACCGTGGCCGCCTTCGAAAAACTGCTGCCCTACCGACAAAAGCTGATCCACGTGCGCTGGAGCGGCGAAGGCTGCTGGATTCCCTTGGGCGACTTCCGCCTGGGCGTCGATTTCGAAAACCACACCAGCCATCCGTCCAAGGGCGACATCCTGTTCTACCCGGGCGGCTACAGCGAAACCGAGATCATCCTGGCCTATGGCCCGTGCTCGTTTTCCAGCCGCATGGGCCAGCTCGCCGGCAACCACTTCCTGACCCTGGTCGAGGGCCAGGAACACCTTCAAGCCCTGGGCAAAAAGGTGCTGTGGGAAGGCGCGCAAGACGTGCTGTTCGAAGCGATCTAAGTAAAAAGCTGTCCCTTTTTCTTTCATTCACCAGGATCACCACCATGCGTTTTGTCCCGCTCCGCCGCGTACTTCTGGGCGCACTCGCCGCCGCCGTGTTCGCCCCGATGATGGCCCACGCGCAAGCGCCCGCTGCTGTCACGCCGATCAAGTTCGTGCTCGACTGGAAGCTCCAGGGGATCCACGCGTGGTATTACCTGGCGATGGACAAGGGCTATTTTGCGCAAGAAAAAATCGACCTTACCGTCGACCAAGGTGACGGCTCCGCCAATGCCGTGACCAAGGTCATGGCCGGCACCTACCAGGCGTCCTTTGGCGACGTGAACGCCATCGTGCAAGCCGCCGCCACCCGCCCCGACCAGGCGCCCGTGATGGTCTACATGCTGTACAACACCGCGCCCTACGCGATCATGACCAAGGCCAGCAGCAACATCCGCACGGTCAAGGATCTGCAGGGCAAGACCATCGGCTCGCCCGCCGGCGGCGCGGCCTACAAGATGTTCTCGGTACTGGCCGAAAAGAACGGCATCGATCCTTCCAAGGTCACGTGGACCAACATGGCGCCCAACCTGCAAGAACAGATGCTGCTGCGCGACCAGGTCGAAGCGTCCGCCGTGTTCACCGTCACCAGCTACATGAACCTGGTCGCGCAAAACGTCGACCCGGACAAGGACATCCGCTGGATCAACTATTCGGAAAACGGCATCGACCTGTACGGCAACGGCGTGCTCGTGTCCCGTCAGCTGATCAAGGAAAAACCGCAAGTCGTGGCGGGCCTGGTGCGCGCCATCAACAAGGGCGTGCGTGATGCCATCGCCAATCCCGACGCCGCGATCGACGCACTGGCCAAACGCGAACCGCTCATCAACAAAGACCTGGAAAAGCGCCGCCTGATGTACGCGCTGAAGAATGTGGTCCTGACACCCGAAGCCATGAAGAACGGCGTCGGTGACGTGAACGACGAACGGTTTGCGCGTTCCATCGACCAGCTTGCCAAAGCCTTCGAACTGACCGCCAAGCCGGCAGCCAAAGACGTGTTCGACCGCAGCTTCCTGCCGCCCGTGGCGGAACGTCAGTTCTCGGTGAAGTGAACGGAAAACAGTGGTCGAGTTTCGATGATCGTCGTCCGACGATCACGGCTCAATAATCTTGAAGAACTGGCCCACGTGAGCGAGCGCGCAACCTGATCGAAGCGGGTCGCGCCACGTGCGGCCAGCATAGAGGAGGGCGCGATGGCGGACCCACGCAACATGCAATACCGGGGCGCCACCGGCGCCCACATCATCGATGCCGATAGGTTGCTGGCCGACCCTGGTGGTGAAGCTGCGCGCAAAGAGGTGCAGGTCGTCATCGAAGGCGGCAGGATTGCGGCGATCAATAGTTCTGCGTCTTCCAGCGCGCCGTCTTCCCGCCGCCTTGTCCTGCCCGCACTATCCAACGCCCACGATCACGCCCGCACCTTCCGCAGCGCCACCCTCGGCGCCTTTGCGCGGCCGCTGGAAGGGTGGCTGCCCTTCCTCGGCGTCACGCCCCCGGCCGACCCCTACCTGGGCGCGGCCACGTCGTTCGCCCGATCGGTGCGGCACGGCGTGTCCCACCTCATGGTCCACTACACCCGGGTGCAGGGCAGCCTGCCGTACGTCGACGAAGTCGAAGCCGTCGCCCGCGCGGCCCGCGACGTCGGCGTCAACATCGGCTTCGCGGTGGCAATCAGCGACCGGCACGCCATCGGCTACGCCGACGACGCCACCGTCCTGCAAGCTGTCCGCCCCGCCATCCGCGACGAAGTCGCCGCCCGCCTCAAACCGTCGCCCCTGACGCCCGCCGACTACCTGGCCCGCGTCGACGACGTCGGCGCCATGCTCCAAGCCGGCGGCTACACCGACCACGTCACCCTGCAATACGGGCCCGGCGGCGTGCAGTGGTGCAGCACGCCGCTGTTGTCGGCCATCGCCCAGGCCAGCGCCGACACCGGCCGGCCCGTGCACATGCACCTGCTTGAAACCCGCTACCAGCGCGACTGGGCCGACCGCACCTTTCCGGACGGCCTGGTCCGCTACCTGGACGACATCGGCCTGCTCAGCCCGCGCCTGACGCTGGCGCACTGCGTCTGGGCCCGGCCCGACGAACTTGCACTGCTCGCCGAACGCGGCGTCACCATCGCCATTAACACCAGCTCCAACCTCGGCATCCGGTCCGGCATCGCCCCCGTTGGCGAGATGCTGCGCCAGGGCTGCCGCGTCGCCATGGGCCTTGACGGCCTGGCCCTGGACGAAGACGACGACGCCCTGCGCGAAATGCGCCTGGCCTACGCCCTGCACCGCGGCTGGGGCTACGACGTCGCCATGACGCCGGCAGATCTATGGCGCTTCGCCGCGCGCAATGGGCGGCGCAGCGTGGTGGGAATGGCGGGCGAAGCTAGAGAAGCCGGCACTCTCGGTGACATGGCAGTCGGCGCCTCGTCTGGCCGTGCCGCCCGCTTTGATAGCAACGGCGTTGGCCACATTGCCAGCAGCACCCTTGCCGATACCGCCACGGTGTCAGGCGGCCGACTCGTCGCAGGTGCCCCCGCCGACCTGCTCGTCCTCGACTGGGACGCCGTCGACGACGACGCCCTGTTCGACGACGTCGACCCGCTCGACATCCTGCTCGCCCGCGCCCACGCCGGCCATCTGCAGGACGTGTACATCGGCGGCCGCAAAGTGGTCGAAGCCGGCCGTGTCATCACTGTCGACGAAGTTGGCATGCGCAAGGAACTGATCGCGCAGGTCCGCGCCAGCCTGAAAGGCAATGCCGCTGCGGCGCGGTGGAAAGACGTGGTGGGGCATCTGGCCGACGACCTCGGCCCGTTCTATCGAAACAGCCCGTTTGGCGGCTGTTGCTGACGGGTATCTCCAGCAGGCCTTCGGTATCTGCCATCACACCCGGGCAGACCTATTCGACCTTGATGCCGCGTTTTTTCACCAGAGCGCCCCAGCGTTTGGCTTCATCCGCCAGCAGGACACCAAACGCTTGAGGGCTGCCACTCGCGGCCGTCAAGCCGTCAGACTCCAGCCCCTCCTTCATGCCAGGTGCCTGAAGCGAATCGTTGATGACTGCGTTGAGTTTCTTCACGATATCCGCGGGAACGCCTTTGGGCGCGATGATGCCGTGCCAGTTCGTGACGGCGAAATTTGGCAGACCAGATTCGATCATCGTGGGCACCTGGGGAAGCGCAACAAGCCGGCTTTCGGTGGTGACGGCGAGCGCCCTCAACTGGCCTGACTTGATGAAGGGCAGCGTCGATGCAACGGTTCCAAAGACGAGTTGGACCTGTCCTGCCACGGCATCCACCAGCGCAGGCGAGGTGCCACGATAGGGGATGTGCAGCATGTTGGTGCCCGTCGTATCAAGAAAATATTCCGAGACAAGATGGGTGATGCTGCCCGTGCCGGCCGACCCATAGCTCAATGCACCAGGCGACTTCTTTGCGACCGCGATCATCTCTGGGACAGTGTTGACGGGCAGCTTCGGGTTCACGGCGACGATAAACGGTCCACGCGCCAACTGGGCAATCGGCGTGATGTCATTGATCGAGTCGAACGGCAGCTTGTACAGCGCCGGGTTGACCGTATAGCTCGCGGCGGCAAGGAAGAGTGTGTACCCATCTGCAGCCGACTTCAGGGCCAGGGTGGCGCCCATGTTGCCGCCTGCGCCCGGCTTGTTTTCCACGATCACCGGTTGCCCGAGCTTCTCGCTCATTTTGGTGGCCACCAGGCGGGCAATGAAATCGGACCCGCCCCCGGGTGCGAAGCCGACGATCAGACGAATGGGCTTGGTGGGGTAAGCGGTCTGGGCCAGGGCGGCCGCCGGCAGGCCGAAGCTTACCGTGCCACAGCACAGGCCAAGGAGGATGCTTCGGCGCAAGCGGGTGTTAACGAGTGTCATGGTGTCTCCTGCGATCCTATGTCAGGTCGCAATGTATAAATTGACTTGATAAGTCAGTTCCAGGCTTTGAATTCGGCGAGTTAGGCAACGTAAGTAGCAAGTAAGATCAGTCTTCCTGAATCAAGATATTGTTTTAAATGATCATATAGAGCAATAAGGAAGATGACAACCGATTGCGCTTGCGCTTCGGGAAAACACCGGGACGCCAACCGCCAGCCGAAAAAAAACCTCGCCGTAGTGGAGAGGTTCTGTTGCCGGATGCGGGCATCGAGCCTGACGCTTCTCGTCAGCCAGACGTCTTCTTCACCACAATGTTGCCTGCACCAAAGACCTTGGCGCGCCGGGCATCTTCCAGATGGCTGCGCATCAGGCCGGCCGCACCCACCAGGTCCTGCTTTGCAACCGCATCAAGAATGGCCAGATGCTCGCGCGCCTGGGTGGAACGGGCCGGGCGGTTCGCAGCCTGGCTGTATTCGACCAGGCGGCGCAGTTGATCCATGCGGCGCACGGACTGGGCAATGAAACGATTGCCCGACCACGTCGCAAGCGTTTCATGAAAGCGGCTGTTCGCCTCGAACAGTTCGATGGCAGTCATGGTCTCGAAGCCGCCCGCGACGATGTGCTCTTGCTCGCGCCGGATATCCAGCAGCTTGGCTGGGTCGGACTGGAAGCTCGAGCTGAGCAAGCCGGCAGGCTCGATCGATTGCCGGAACAGGTAGCTTTCCTCGTAGGCCTCAGGGGAGTTGATCATCGGCAGGAAAAGCCAGCCGCTCCCGACCCGCTGTTCGGCCCAGCCTTCGTTCGCGATGCGCGACAGCACCTTTCGAAGCGTGGATCGCGCCACGTCAAAGCGTCGCATGAGTTCGGACTCGTTGACTTCGTCCGGCAAGGTTCCTGACAACCGGGCCTGCGCGATATCCAGATACAGCGGGTCATCGGGCGTTGCCCCCAATGCCTCGGCCATCCCCCCAAGCTCGTCCGAGTTCTTGGCCATGAAGAACCGCCGATTCGCGTCCTGCCGCACGACGCCGATGGTGGCCAGATACCGCATGGCAACCTGCACAGGCGTTCTGGACGTGCCAATTTTTTCGGCCAGCAGCAGCTCGGGCATGGGATCCCCAACCCGGCGATTTTCGCGGCGTGCAACAGAAATGATCTCGCGCGCAACGCGGGTTTGCAGCGGAGTGAGTGGCAAGGTAGGTTCGGGCATGCCGCGAGTTTATCGTGCTTCCCCTCGCGCACCATGCCGGCAAGCAGATGGCCGGGCAACATGACCAGAACGGGTGATGTGTCTCCCCGCATTGTCATTCCACCTTCGCGCCAGCCTGTCTGACGGCCTTGCCCCATAAGTCGGTTTCACGGCGCAGCAACGCTTCGGTGTCCGTTGGCGACCGATAGGCGGCGGATGCCCCGCTGGATTGCAAGGACGCCTTGATGTCGCTGTCGCCGGCAATGTCACGCAGTGCGGTCGACAGCCGCTGGATCACGGCGGGCGGTGTGCCGGCCGGGGCAAACAGCGCCATCCAGTAAAGGACTTCATACCCCTTTACGGTCTCGCCCAGCGGCTTCAGTTCAGGCAGGGCGGACACTGCGACCGCGTCGGTCACCCCGTAGGCTTTCACGCGGCCGGACTTGATGAGCGGCATGGCTTCGAGCGTGGATGCCCAGAACAACTGGATCCGTCCTCCAATCAGATCGGTGATGGCAGCCTGGCTGCCCTTGTACGGCACATGCAACATCTTGATGCCTGCCATGGAGGCGAACATTTCTCCCGCCAGGTGATTCACCGCGCCGTTGCCCGAGGAGCCAAAGCTGACCGTATCGGGGTGCGCTTTGATGAAGCTGATGAGGTCTGCCGTCGTGGCCGGCGCCAGATCCTTGTTGGCGATCAGCGTATAGCCGGTGGTTGCGAAAACGCCGATCGGAGCGAGGTCCTTGCCGGCGTCGTAGCCCAGCTTGGAATACAGCGTCGGGTTGATGGCCAGGGTGGAGGTGCCCATCAACAGGGTGTAGCCATCCGGGGCGGCGCGCGTGACAGCTTCCGTGCCGATGTTGGTCCCGGCGCCGGGCTTGTTTTCCACGACGACTGCCTGCCCGAGCGTCTGTGCCAGACGGGCGCCCACCTGTCGCGTCACGACATCGGTAAACCCGCCCGCCGGGAAGGGCGCGACGATCTTGACCGGCTTGTCGGGGTACTGCGCGAAGCCGGTGGGTGCCATCAGCGACAACGTCACGAGAACGACGGCAGACAGCGTCGTACAGAGCTTGGTCATGAGATCTCCTATATGTTTTATCTAGTCATTTAGTTTTATTCGTATCAGTTAGCACGCATGCCGAGCTGCTTGATCAGCTTCGACCCTATGGCGTTTTTTTTAAATCTACCGGCGGCGTGCGTATCTGCCGTTCGCAGCGAGTCATCGGGGTCTCTATTTTCTTGATTGCTTAATGATTTTTCTAATCATATAATTCATCAAATCGAAAAGCAATGCTGCTGAAAACATTCGTGGAGCCATCAAGATGCGTAAAGAATCCCTTCCGCTGCCAGGCCATGACGGTCTGACCTATTGGTCCGTTGAGAACGCGGTGGGTACGGTCCGCCACGCAAAGATGTCCTTCACCTGTCGTGTGCTTGCCGAGAACATTCTTCGCAACTGTCCTGCAGAACATCGCGAGGCGGCGCTCGCCCTGGTCACCCAGCGCAATCGCGACGCAGACTTCCCCTTCTTTCCTGCAAGAGTCATCCTGCAAGACTTGCTTGGGACACCGGCGCTGGTGGACTTGGCCGGCATGCGAGACGCCGTCGCGGAAGCCGGTGGCGATCCATCGGTCGTCAATCCCAAAGTACCCACCCACCTGGTGGTCGACCATTCCTTGAATGTGGAAGTCTCGGGTGCAACGCACGACGCCATGGCGCAGAACATGGCCATCGAGCAGAAGAAAAATGCGGAGCGATTCGAGTTCCTGGCCTGGTGCAAAAAGGCGTTCACGAACCTGGATGTCCTGATGCCCGGGAACGGCATCCTGCATCAGGTGAATCTGGAATATTTTTCGCCCGGCGTTCAGCAGTCGGACGGCGTGGCCTATCCCGATACTCTGGTCGGCACCGACAGTCACACGACGATGATCAATGCGCTGGGTGTGCTGGGTTGGGGCGTGGGTGGCATCGAAGCCGAGTCCGTCATGCTGGGCCGACCGATCTGGATGCGGCTGCCGCAGATCATTGCCGTCAGGCTGTCAGGCCGCCGGCCCGCGGGCGTGATGGCCACCGATGTGGTGCTGGCCATTACTGAATTCCTGCGCACGCAAAAGGTGGTGGGCGCCATTCTTGAATTCGGTGGGCCCGGTGCGGCGGCGCTGTCATTGAATGACCGCGCGACCATCTCGAACATGGCGCCCGAGTTCGGTGCCACCGCCGCGATGTTCGCGATCGATGACAACACGTTGAGTTTTTTGCGCCAGACCGGCCGTACTGAAAAAACGGTACGGCTGGTCGGGGCCTATGCCAAGGCCCAGGGCCTGTGGGCGGACGCGTTGACCGAAGCCGACTACGACCGCACGCTGACGTTCGACCTGGACACGGTCACCCGTTCGCTTGCCGGGCCCGCCAATCCGCACCAGCGGGTTCCGCTGTCGGCGTTGAAGCAGAGGGGGGTGGCCGGGCCGACGATCCGTCGCGCGGCGGCGCCGGGTTCGGTATCTGATTCCGCGTCGGGTACGGCGCGTGAGGCGCTGAACGACGGATCCATCGTCATCGCCGCCATCACCAGTTGCACCAACACGTCGAACCCGCGCAACGTCATTGCCGCAGGCTTGCTGGCGCGCAATGCGCTCGAACGGGGGCTGACGCGCAAGCCCTGGGTGAAGACTTCTCTGGCGCCCGGATCGAAAGCCGTGGAGCGTTACCTCGCCTCCGCCGGTCTGATCGACCCGCTGGAAAAAATGGGCTTCGGCATCATCGGGTTTGGTTGCACGTCCTGCAACGGCATGTCCGGCCCGCTCGATGCCGACATCGAGTCGGAAATCATGGCGAATGACATCAAGGCCACTGCCGTCCTGTCGGGCAATCGCAACTTCAATGGCCGGATCCACCCTCGGGTGAAGGAAGCCTTCCTGGCGTCGCCTGCTTTGGTGGTGGCCTACGCCATCGCGGGCACGATACGCAATGACATCGAGAATGATGCGATCGGTACGGATCACTCCGGCGCGCCCGTGTTTCTGGCCGATGTCTGGCCAAGCGACCAGGCCATCGACGAGGTCCTGGAAGCGCACGTCCACAAGGACCATTTCATCGAGGTGTACGCGGCCATGTTCGGCAACCAGGATCACCTGCGTGACCCGGCCCAGGCCAACGTGCCGCTGCAATTTCCCTGGCGCGCCGATAGCACCTACATTCAGCGGCCGCCTTATTGGACCGCGGGGCTCACATCGCCTGCGGGCTTTGCAGGAATGCGCGCGCTGGCGGTACTGGGCGACAACATCACCACCGACGATCTGTCGCCATCGGGCGCGATCCTCAAGGACAGTGCGGCTGGCGAATACCTGATGCAGCACGGCGTTGCGCCGGTGGACTTCAATTCCTACGGCACGCGGCGTGGCAATCATGTGGCCGCCATTCGCGCCACGTTCGCGAACAATCAACTTCGTAATGAGATGACGCCGGATGTGCTCGGATCCGTCACCCGGCTGGAACCCGAGGGCACCGTGATGCGCCTGTTCGAGGCGGCCGAAATCTACATGGACCGAGGCCAGGAGCTGATCGTGGTTGCCGGCAAGAATTACGGCGCTGGATCGTCGCGCGACTGGGCGGCAAAAGGCGTTCGACTCATTGGCGTACGGGCGGTGGTGTGCGAAAACTTCGAACGTATCCATCGCAGCAATCTGGTGGGGATGGGGGTGTTGCCACTCGAGTTCGAAGCCGGCACGACGCGCCTCACTCTTGGTCTGGATGGCAGCGAACGTTACAGCCTGCTCGATGTCGACGGCGTCCCCGCACCGGGCGCTACGTTGCGCCTGCGTATCGAACGCGCCGACAGCACCGGGCTGACGGTGCCAGTGACGTGCCGGATCGATACCGATGAAGAAGTACAGGTGTTCGAGGCGGGCGGTCTGCTTCAGCGCATCAGCCGTGAATTCCTTGAACCCGCGTGATAGCACGCGATCATGACTCCCATCGGCTCTGCCGTTGCCTTTTTCAACCCCCAGCCACGGAATCTTCCATGACCCAGCTTCGCGTTCCCGCCGTGTATATGCGCGGTGGCACCAGCAAAGGCGTTTTCTTTCACGCAGGCGATCTGCCTGCCGACCCGGGGCAACGCGACCGGCTATTGCTTCGGGTGATCGGCAGCCCGGATCCCTACGGCAAGCAGATTGACGGAATGGGCGGCGCAAGCTCAAGCACCAGCAAGGTCGTCATCATTGCAACATCGGCGCGCGACGATGCCGACGTGGATTACTACTTTGGCGCGGTCGACATCGAAAAGCCAGTCGTGGATTGGTCGGGCAATTGCGGCAACCTGACTGCTGCGGTCGGTCCGTTTGCCATCAGCGAGGGCCTGGTCTCCGTCCCACCGGACGGTATCGCGGTCGTCAGGATCTGGCAGGCGAACATTTCCAAGATGATCGTTGCGCGCGTGCCCATGAAGGACGGCGAGGTCATGGAGGAAGGCGACTTCGAACTCGATGGTGTGACGTTCCCGGCGGCCGAAATCAAGATCGAGTTCATGGAACCGGGCGGCGATGCGGATGATGAAGGCGGGGCAATGTTTCCAACGGGAAACAAGCTGGATGTGATCGATGTCCCAGGCGTCGGGCCCGTCGAGATGACGATGATCAATGCAGGAAATCCGGCCATCTTCATCGACGCCGCCACGCTGGGCCTGACCGGGACGGAGCTGCAAAAAGACGTGTCGGGCAATGCCGACCTGCTCAAAAAAGCCGAGGCGATCCGGGCACACGCCGCCGTCGCCATGGGCCTCGGCGCATCGGCGGAAGAAGTCAGCCGGACCCGGCTGCATACGCCCAAACTGGCTTTCTTTGCCAAGCCTGCGTCCTACACGGCGTCGAACGGCAAGGCGGTAGGTCAGGACCAGATCGACATTGTCGCGCGCATCTTTTCGATGGGTGCGCTCCATCACGCCATGACAGGCACGGGCGCAGTGGCCATTGCCGTCGGGGCTGCCATCCCGGGCACCCTCGTCAGTCGTGTGCTGGGCGGCAGCCAGACCTCGATCCGCTTCGGTCATCCTTCCGGAACGCTGGCTGTCGGCGCGGAAGCGAAAGAGGTCGAGGGGGAATGGGTGGTCACCAAGGCCATCATGAGTCGTACCGCCCGGCGGCTGATGGAAGGCGTGGTCAGGGTGCCCGCCGTCGGTTAATCAAGGCCACTGAGCCAGCCATCCAACTGAGCCAGCCATCCGAAAACCGCGGTACCGGACGTGCGGGCTCAGCAGGTGCACCGTTCCTTCATTCCGGCAACCGCGCCACCTTCCGCAACTCGTCCGCCGTCGCCGTCCCGAACCCGAAGAACTCCAGATACGCCGGGATCTGCTCGAACAGCATGTCCGTGCCGACCTGGATGCCGCAACCTTTGGCTTGCGCGGCCTTCAGCAGCGGGGTCATCGTCTCCTTCATCACCACCTCGCCCACGAACGTTTCCGGATCGATCCGCGACACGTCGAAGGGCAGGGGATCGCTGGCCTGCATGCCCAGCGGGCTGGCGTTGACGATCAGGTCGAAGCCGGCGGGATCGTTCGATCCGGTCTCGATCGCCAGATCGGGATAGTGCTCGGCCAGCCGCACGGCCAGGGCGTGGGACGACGCAGCCGACACGTCGTACAGCGCCAGTTCCGCCACGCCGGCCGCGGCCAGCGATGCGGCGATGGCGCAGCCGACGCCGCCGTTGCCCGACACCAGCACGCGGGCGCCGGTCAGTGCGACGCCTTTGCGCTGCACGCCGCGCACAAAGCCCGCGCCGTCGAACATGTCGCCAAGCAGGGAACCGTCGGGCCGGCGCAGCACCGCGTTGCAGGCGCCGGCCACGCGGGCCGTGGTCGTGACCTCGTCAACCAGGTCCATCGTGGTGATCTTGTGCGGCATGGTGATCAGCGCGCCGGCCAGGTTGGTCAGCGTGAACAGCTGGCACAGGGTGGCCGGGTAGTCCTGCGCGCGGACGCCCATGGGCACGACGACGGCGTCGATGCCGCGGCTGTCGAACCAGGGGTTGTAGATCATCGGCGCACGAAAGCTGTCGGTGGGAAAGCCGATGTGCGCGATGAGCCGGGTGGTGCCTGTGATCATGGCGGCGTCCTGTCGATCAATGGCGCGATGACGAGGTGGCTGGCGCGGTCGCGGCCGGGTCAGCGCCCACCTCGCCCTTGGCCATCGTCTGTGCTCGCAGCCGCAGGTATTCCGCCTTGTCCACGGGCTGCGCCTGCGCATTGCCCAAGTCATCCATCCGCACCCGGTAGGTTTCGCGAGCCGTCCATGCCGACAGGGCCGCAATGCCGCAGATGCTGAGCGTGATCATGCCGATGGTGAACGGAATGTCGGTGGACCCGGGGGGCGCGACGGTCACGAACAGCGCGGGCAGCAGGGCGGTAAACGCCGTGCCGACGTTCTGCGAAATCGCCATGCCGGACACGCGGGTGCGCGCCGGGAACATTTCGGGATAGAAGCTCGGGAACACGGCGTTGTAGCCCTGGTAGACCACGCCCCACATCAGCAGCGACAGCACGATGGCGAGCGGCACGTTGTGGATGCTGATGGCGTACAGGTAGCCGAAGGACAGCAGGCCCGAGGCCAGGGCGCCCACGATGATGGGCGGGCGGCGGCCGATGCGGTCCGACAGATTGCCCACGAACGGGATCACCAGCACGGCCAGGATGTTGCCCATGACCGGGATCCACAGGTACACGTCCTTGGCAAAACCGATGCCGTAGCCAGGCTGCACCGCGTAGGCGGCGCCGAACACCGTGGCCACGACCGGGATCACGTTCATCAGCGAGCACAGCATCACGCGGATCATGTCGCGCCAGCTGTCGGTCACGGCCTGGATCACGGGGGCCTTGGGCACCTGGCCCTTGGCGTCGACTTCCTGGAATACGGGGGTTTCGTGCACCTGGCGGCGGATGATGTAGCCCGCCACGATCACCAGGAAGCTCATGATGAAGGGCACGCGCCAGCCCCACGACAGGAAGGCGTCGGGCGACATGTAGTGCGCCAACGGCAGGAAGACCGCGGCGGCCAGCACCTGGCCGGCCTGCACGCCCTGCAGCGTGAAGCTGGAATAGAAGCCGCGCCGGCCAAACGGCGAGTGCTCCAGGATCATCGAGCTGGCGCTGGAAATCTCGCCGGCCACTGCGAAGCCTTGCACCAGGCGCAGCGCCACGAGCATGGCGGGCGCCCACAGGCCGATCTGGTCGTAGGTGGGCAGGAGGCCCACGGCCACGGTCGAAAAGCCCATCAGGAACATGCACAGGATCAGGACGCGTTTGCGGCCGTGCGTGTCACCCCAATGGCCCAGCACGACCGCCCCGATGGGGCGCGCGATGTAGCCGACGCCATAGGTGGCGAGCGACGCAATGATGGCGACCTTGGGATCGGATTTGGGAAAGAAGATCTGCGGAAAGATCAGCGCCGCAGCGGTCGCGTAGATGAAGAAATCGTAGTACTCGAGGGCCGAGCCGATCCAGCCGCTGGCAGTCGCCTTGCGGGTCTGGCGCGACGCCTTGGGGGGATCGGATGCGTGGGTGTTCATGGGTGTCTCCTGGGAGCCCGTATCGGGTCATTTACGGCCGTGCAGCGCCGTCTGGCGGGGTGGACGCAATCTACAGAGAGGCCCCCACCCGAACAACGCGCGGGGCGTGGTTCGGCAATTCACGATCCGTGAACCCAAGGACAGAACGAAAAAAAAGCCTCCATGCAGGAGGCTTGTTGTCAGACGGGCAAAACGGTCAGCGCAGGAACAGCGCGTAGGCCGGATTCTTGGACTCGTCCCAGTAGCGGTAGCCCAGGTCTTTCAGGAAACCGGCAAACACTTTCTGATCGGACGGTGGCACCTGCAGGCCGACCAGGATGCGGCCATAGTCCGCGCCCTGGTTCCGGTAATTGAACAGGCTGATGTTCCAGGTCGGCGACATCGAGCTCAAAAAGCGCATCAACGCGCCGGGCCGTTCCGGAAATTCGAAGCGGTACAGCAGTTCGTTTTCGGCCATCGGCGCCGCGCCGCCGACCATGTGGCGCAGGTGAGTCTTGGCCAGTTCGTCGTGCGACAGGTCCAGCGCGGTAAAGCCGTTGCGGCGGAAGTTGGCCGCGATCTTGGCCGATTCGCCATGGGCCGAAATCTGCAGGCCGACAAACACGTGCGCCTTGGCCGACGTGCCCATGCGGTAGTTGAATTCGGTCACGTTGCGGCCGCCGACCAGTTCGCAGAAGCGGCGGAAGCTGCCGCGTTCTTCGGGCATGGTCACGGCAAACACCGCTTCACGCGCCTCGCCCACTTCCGCGCGTTCGGCCACGAAGCGCAGGCGGTCGAAGTTCATGTTGGCGCCGCAGGCGATCGCGGCCACCGTCTTGTTCTTCCATTTGTTGGCAGCCAGATACTGCTTGGCGCCGGCCACTGCCATGGCGCCCGACGGTTCCAGCACGCTGCGCGTTTCCTGAAAGACGTCCTTGATGGCGGCGCAGATGGCGTCGCTGTCGACCACGACAAAATCGTCCACGTACTTGCGCGCCAGGCGAAAGGTTTCTTCGCCCACCAGCTTGACGGCGGTGCCGTCGGCAAACAGGCCGACGTCGGGCAGGGTGACGCGGCGGCCCTTGCGCACGCTTTGCATCATGGCGTCGGATTCTTCGGTCTGCACGCCAATGATCTTGATCTCGGGCCTGAGCGCTTTCACGTACGCCGCCACGCCGGAAATCAGGCCGCCGCCGCCGATCGCCACAAAGATCGCGTCGAGCGGGCCCGGATGCTGGCGCAGGATTTCCATGCCGATGGTGCCCTGGCCGGCGATGACGTCGGGGTCGTCGAACGGATGCACGAAGGTCAGCTTCTGCTTGGCTTCCAGTTCCTTGGCGTGGTGGTAGGCGTCGGTAAAGCTTTCGCCGAACAGCACCACTTCGCCGTCACGGGCGCGTACGGCGTCAATCTTGACCTGGGGCGTGGTGACCGGCATGACGATCACGGCACGACAGCCCAGGCGCTGTGCCGACAGGGCCACGCCCTGGGCGTGGTTGCCGGCCGACGCGGCGATCACGCCCCGCGCCAGCGCCTTGGGCGGCAGGTTCGCCATCTTGTTGTAGGCGCCGCGCAGCTTGAAGCTGAACACCGATTGTGTGTCCTCCCGCTTGAGCAGCACCGTGTTGCCAATACGCGCCGACAGCTGCGGCGCAGGGTCGAGGGCGGTTTCGACGGCAACGTCGTAGACCTTGGCGGTCAGGATGCGCTTGAGGTAGTCGGTGGACATGGCGGTGGGTGCGTAGGCGGTTGGCGAAGCCAAATAGTGTGACACATCTGTACACGCAGGAAAAAATCGTGAGCAAGCTTGGGGCTAGCCCACGCGCCGCGCAGGGCTGCCCGCAACCTGGGATATGCTCTGCGCGACGGTCCGCTTCGCGAGCGGCCCGGCCCCGAGCACTGCGCACCGCACTACCGAACACCGCACACCGCACACCGCATCACACAAAAACGACAGCACGACACGGAGCACACATGTCTTACGCCCTCCCGACGCGCCCAGCCGGCCGTCTGCCTCGAATCACCTTTCTGGTTGCCGCACTGGCCGGCGTTGCCGCCTTCGCGGCGGCCGTTCCGTCCTACGCGCAAAGCGACTACCCCAGCAAGCCTATCCGCCTGATCGTCCCGTACGCGGCCGGCGGCTTTGCCGACACCCGCGCGCGCCTGATCGGCGAGCAGCTGGGCAAGGCCCTGGGCCAGACGGTCGTGGTGGAAAACAAGGCCGGCGCCGGTGGCGTGATCGGTACCGATGCGATCGCCAAGGCCGCGCCCGACGGCTACGTGATCGGCATGGGCAACCTGGCCCCGCTGTCGGTCAATCCCACCCTGATGAAGAATCTGCCCTACCAGCCGCTGAAAGACCTGGCCCCCGTGGTGCTGATCGAAACCGGTCCGCTGATCCTGAGCGTGGCCAATTCGGTTCCCGCCAAGTCGGTGCAGGAACTGATCGCCATGGCCAGGAAGCAGCCGGGCAAGCTGGCCTTCGGGTCGTCGGGCGTGGGTGGCGCGCACCATCTGTCGGGCGAAATGTTCAAGATGCAGGCCAAGATCGACATCGTTCACGTGCCTTACAAGGGCGGCAACCTGGCCGCGACCGACCTCTTGGCCGGCCACATCCCCATGATGTTCGAGATGGGCTACGCGGCGCTGCCGTCGATCAAGGCCAACAAGATCCGGCCGCTGGCGGTCACGTCCACCAAACGCCTGGCCGTGCTGCCCGACGTGCCGACCCTGGCCGAGTCCGGCCTGACCGGGTTCGAGTCGTATAACTGGCAGGGCATCGTGGCCCCGGCCGGCACGCCGCCAGCGATCCTGAAGCGCCTGAACACCGAGATCAACAAGCTGCTTGACGCCGGTCCGCTCAAAACGGCCATTGTCGATTCGGGCAGCCAGGTCGGGGGCGGCACGCCCGAGACCTTCGGCGCCTTCATCGCCAGCGAATCGACCAAGTGGTCGACGCTGGTGAAAGACGCCGACATCCGGATGGAGTGAGCGGGCACTTTCCGACACTGCATATGGAAGCCTGGATCCAATCCTCCGTCAACTGGCTGCTCACCACCCTGGCCTTGCCCGAGGTCGGGCTGTCGGCAATTTTTGTCGTCAGCCTGATCTCGGCGACGCTGTTGCCGCTGGGTTCCGAGCCCGCCGTGTTCGGATATGTGAAAATATCGCCTGAGATGTTCTGGTACGCGGTCGGCACGGCCACCCTGGGCAATACGGTGGGCGGCATGATCAGCTACTGGATGGGCCGCGCCGCCAAGAACGGCGTGGACCGCCTGCGGCACCGCCACGAAGCGCACCGCCTGGCCGAAGGGCACCACGGGCCGCCGCGGCCGATCGATCACCCCCACGGGGATCCTGGGCAGCACGGCCGCTGGCACGCGCACGCCAGGCGCTGGCTGGATCGCTGGGGTCCCAAGACGCTGCTGCTGTCCTGGGTGCCACTGGTGGGCGATCCGCTGTGCGCCGTGGCCGGCTGGCTCAAGCTCGATTTCTGGCCAAGCGTGCTGTACATGGCGATTGGCAAGCTGGCCCGCTACATCACCATGACCGCAGCGTTGCTGTGGATGTTTTCGCCGAACTGACCGCGCGGGGGGCCCCGCCGGAAACCGTCTGCTTCGGCCACCCCTTTCTGTATGCGATCCGTTCATGACCTCGACCACGCTCTATGGCCTGCCCAACTGCGATTCCTGCCGGAACGCGCGCAAGTGGCTGACCGCCCAGGGCATTGCGCACGACTTTGTCGATTACCGCCAGGCGCCGCTGCCGGCCGCCACCCTGCAAGACTGGTCGGCCCAGGTCGGCGGATGGAAAACGCTGGTCAACCGATCGTCCACCACCTGGCGCAACCTGCCGGATCCCGTCAAAAATCCCCAGACCGATGACGACTGGCTGGCGCTGATCGCGGCGCAGCCGACCCTTGTCAAGCGGCCGGTGTTGCAGACGCCCGACGGCGTCGTCAGTGTGGGATTCTCCGAAAAAAGCTATAACGCACGGTTCGGCTGACGTTTTTCCGCCGCCTTGCGGATGACTCGCTTTTGCCCGTCCTGTGGGCTTGCCCCACCTTGCACATCGGGCCGTCGGCTAGAATGACGGCCCAAGGGAAGAAGTTTTACCCATCATGAACGCCCCGCTGCCTCTCGACCTCGTCGCCCCGCCCGCCACTGCCCGGCTGCGCGAAATCCCCTACAACTACACGTCGTTTTCCGATCGCGAGATCGTTCAGCGCCTGCTCGGGCCGCAAGCCTGGGACATGCTGAACGACCTGCGGGGAGAACGGCGCACGGGCCGATCGGCGCGCATGCTGTACGAAGTGCTGGGCGACATCTGGGTCGTGCGGCGCAATCCGTATCTGCAGGACGACCTGCTCGACAATCCCAAGCGCCGCCGCGCGCTGGTCGAAGCGCTGGAACACCGCCTGCGCGAAGTGCAGCGCCGCCGCGAACCCGCCGACAGCGAACGGGACGGCAAGGTGGGCCGCCTGCTCGACATGGCGCGTGCCGCGGTGCAGGCGTTCGAACTGGAGTTTTCCGACACGGCCGACCTGCGCCGCCGGGCGCTCAAAACGCTGGGCCGCATCACGCAGCGCGACAACATCAAGTTCGACGGCCTGTCGCGCGTGTCCCACGTGACCGACGCCACCGACTGGCGCGTGGAATTCCCGTTCGTTGTCCTGACGCCCGATACCGAACTCGAAATCGCCGCCATGGTGCGCGCCTGTATCGAGCTGGGTCTGACCATCATCCCGCGTGGGGGTGGCACGGGCTACACGGGCGGCGCGGTGCCGCTGACGTGGAAGTCGGCCGTCATCAACACCGAAAAGCTCGAAACCCTGGGTGACGTCGAACTCGGCCCGCTGCCGGGCGTCGACAAAGAAGTCGCCACGATCTTCTCGGGCGCGGGCGTGGTCACCAAACGCGTGTCCGACGCGGCCGACAAGGCAGGCTTCGTGTTCGCGGTCGACCCCACGTCGGCCGAAGCGTCCTGTGTGGGCGGCAACGTCGCCATGAACGCCGGCGGAAAAAAGGCCGTGTTGTGGGGCACCGCGCTCGACAACCTGGCCTGGTGGCGCATGGTGGACCCGCAAGGCAACTGGCTCGAAGTCACGCGCCTGGACCACAACCTGGGCAAGATCCACGACGTGGCGGTGGCCCGCTTCGAATGCAAATGGTCCGATGGCGCCCACGCTCCGGGCGAGCGCCCGCTGCGCAGCGAAACGCTTGAAATCCACGGCCGCGTGTTCCGCAAGGAAGGCCTGGGCAAGGACGTGACCGACAAGTTCCTGTCGGGCCTGCCGGGCATCCAGAAGGAAGGCACCGACGGCCTGATCACGTCGGCGCGCTGGGTGCTGCACCGCATGCCCAAGCACGTGCGGACGGTCTGCATGGAATTCTTCGGACAGGCGCGCGACGCCATTCCGTCGATCGTCGAAATCAAGAACTACCTGGACGGCGAAGGCATGGCGCGCGGCGCGATCCTGGCCGGCCTGGAACACCTGGACGAGCGCTATCTGCGCGCCGTGGGGTACGCGACCAAAAGCAAGCGCGGCACGCTGCCCAAGATGGTGCTGATCGGCGACATCGTCGGTGACGACGACAACGCCGTAGCCGTGGCCGCGTCCGAAGTCGTGCGCCTGGCCAACACGCGCCATGGCGAAGGGTTTGTTGCCATCAGCCCCGAAGCCCGCAAGAAGTTCTGGGCCGACCGCTCGCGCACCGCCGCCATCGCGCGCCACACCAACGCCTTCAAGCTGAACGAAGACGTGGTGATCCCGCTGCCGCGCATGGGCGAGTACACCGACGAAATCGAACGCATCAACATCGAACTGTCGACCCGCAACAAGCTCAAGCTGATCGATCAGCTGATGCCGTTCTTTGACGGCGATCTGCCCCTGGGCAAGAGCGAAGATGGCGAAGGCGACAAGCTGTCGCCAGAAGACCTGCTGGGCGACCGGCCGGTGCAGGCGCTGGAACTGCTGAGCGCCGTGCGCGAACGCTGGAACTGGGTCTTGCGCAACATGGACCTGCCGCTGGCCGATACGCTGGGCGAATTCGCCCGCATCGGCCTGGGCAGCATGCTGCCGGCCCTGCAGGAACGCCTGCAGCGCCAGCCCGACGCGCGGGTGTTCGACGTGGTGCAGGACCGCACGGTGCGCATTTCCTGGCGCGCCGAATTGCGCGCCCCGCTGCAGCGCATCTTCCTGGGCGCGGCCTATCTGCCGATCCTGGCCAAGGCGCAGGAAATCCACGACAAGGTGCTCAAGGGCCGCGTGTTCGTCGCGCTGCACATGCACGCTGGCGACGGCAACGTGCACACCAACCTGCCGGTCAACTCCGACAACTACGAGATGCTGCAGGAAGCCAACGAGGCCGTCGTGCGCATCATGGATGTGGCGCGGTCGCTGGACGGCGTGATTTCGGGTGAGCACGGCATCGGCATCACCAAGTACGAATTCCTGTCGGACGCCGAACTGGCGCCGTTCCAGGACTACAAGCGCCGCGTCGACCCCGACAACCACTTCAATGCCGGCAAGCTGATGCCGGGCGGCGACCTGCGTCACGCCTACACGCCCAGCTTCAACCTGATGGGCCACGAATCGCTCATCATGCAGCAGAGCCACATTGGCGAGATTTCCCACGCCATCAAGGACTGCCTGCGCTGCGGCAAGTGCAAGCCGGTGTGCGCGACCCACGTGCCGCGCGCCAACCTGCTGTATTCGCCCCGGAACAAGATCCTGGCCACGTCCTTGCTGGTCGAAGCCTTCCTGTACGAAGAGCAAACGCGCCGCGGCATCAGCATCAAGCACTGGGAAGAATTCGAAGACGTGGCCGACCACTGCACGGTCTGCCACAAATGCGAAAAGCCCTGTCCGGTCGATATCGACTTTGGCGACGTATCCATGAAGATGCGCAGCCTGCTGCGCCGCATGGGCAAGAAGTCGTTCAATCCGGGCACGACGGCGGCCATGTTCTTCCTGAACGCCAAGGATCCGCGCACCATCAACGCGACGCGCACGGCCATGGTCGGCATCGGCTACAAGGCCCAGCGCCTGGCCAATGACCTGCTCGGCAAGTTCGCGCGCAAGCAGACCAGGCTGCCGCCGGCCACGGTCGGCAAGGCGCCGATGCGCGAGCAGGTCGTGCACTTCATCAACAAGAAGATGCCGGGCGGCCTGCCCAAACAAAGCGCCCGCAAGCTGCTGGATATCGAAGACGCCAAGTACGTCCCGATCATCCGCAATCCGCAGGCGACCAGCGCCGACACCGAAGCCGTGTTCTATTTCCCGGGTTGCGGGTCCGAACGCCTGTTCTCGCAGGTGGGACTGGCCACCCAGGCCATGTTGTGGCACGTGGGCGTGCAGACCGTGCTGCCCCCGGGCTACCTGTGCTGCGGGTATCCGCAGCGCGGCAACGGCATGGAAGACAAGGCCGAAAAGATCATTACCGACAACCGCGTGCTCTTCCATCGCATGGCCAACACGCTGAACTACCTGGATATCAAGACGGTGGTGGTCAGCTGCGGCACCTGCTATGACCAGCTGGCCGGCTATGAATTCGAGAAGATCTTTCCGGGATGCCGCCTGATCGACATCCATGAATATCTGCTGGAAAAGAACGTCAAGCTGGAAGGGGTGACAGGCACGCGCTACATGTATCACGACCCCTGCCACACGCCCATGAAGCTGCAGGAGCCTATGAAGACGGTCAAGGCGCTGGTGGGCCCGGACGTCGAAAAAAGCGATCGCTGCTGTGGCGAGTCGGGCACGCTGGCCGTGACCCGGCCGGACATTTCCACGCAGGTGCGCTTTCGCAAGGAAGAAGAACTGCGCAAGGGCGCCGACAAGCTGCGTGCCGATGGCTTTGATGGCGACGTGAAGGTGCTGACGTCCTGCCCGTCCTGCATGCAGGGGCTCAAGCGTTACAACGAAGACGCCAACCTGGATGCCGACTACATCGTGGTCGAAATTGCCCGCCACCTGCTGGGCAAGGACTGGATGGAAAACTACGTGAAGGTCGCCAACGACGGGGGCATCGAGCGCGTGCTGGTGTAAGTGCATGGGAGGCATCGGGCCTCGAGCAATTAAAGCTCAAGTAAGCGGGGATGCGTTCGTTAACGAGGCATAACCCGCCCTTGCACCCTTGCTCCCACACTTCCATGACAGACACGACTGCGTTGCCGCTGGTGCCCGAACGATTGACGAGCGAGGGCCTCGAGGACTACCGGATCTCGCAGCCGCTGGAAATCCAGACCCTGCTGAACCAGATGGCCGACCAGAACGTGCTGGTGGCGCTGACCACGCCGGGGGGCGCCAGCTACACCACCACGGTCTGGGACGTGGATCGCGCCAAACGCGTGGTGCGCCTGGGGGCCGACCTGGTCGACCCCCAGCTCGAACGCATCCTGTCGTCCAACGAAGTGTTCGCCGTCGGCTTCCTGGAACAGGTCAAGATCCAGTTTGAAGTGCATGGGTTGATGCGCGTCAAGGGCGAAGGCAGCACGCAGGTGCTGACCTGCACCTTCCCGCAGCAGCTGTATCGTTTCCAGCGCCGTTCCAACTTCCGTGTCCGCCCGCTGCACACGCCGCCACCCGTGGCGCGCTTTCGTGTCGGCCCGGCTGCCGACCCGATCGAACTGCGGGTGATCGATGTCAGCGTGACAGGGGTCGCGTTGCTGATGCCCGAAGGCGCCGCCAAGCTGGGCGCCGGTTCCGAAGTGGTGTCTGTCGACATCGAACTGGACGCCGACACCTATTTCACGACCAACCTGCGCGTCATGCACGTCAGCCCGCTCAAGAACGAGCAGCCGGGCGGGCGGCTGGGCTGTGAAATGGATGGCCTGGACGGCACGGCCATGCGGTCGCTGCAGCGCTTCATCGACCAGACGCAAAAGCGCCGCCGCTCGATGGCCTGGACCGACATCTGACCAGGCGTTGCCGGGCGGATCCATCCGCGAGCCGTCTGCTCGTCGATGTCTTTTCGGTCATGGGGTTTCCAGGGAGTATCGCCGGCCAGGCGCGCTGAACCGTAGGCCCGCCTGCGTGATAGCCTGCTTGTTCGATCTTTCTGGACGGCCCCACCTTCATGTCCGCTTCCCCTTCGACGCCCGGTTGTCCGCTGTGCCATCCCGCTACCCACCCCGTCATCTGGTCCGATGACCGGTGTTATGTCATCCGGGTCGACGAACCTGACTACCCCGGGTTCACGCGCGTCATCTGGCGCGACCACGTCGCCGAGATGACGGATCTTTCGCCAGCGGATCGCGCCCATGTCATGGAGCGGGTCTGGACCGTCGAGCAGACGCAGCGGGACATCCTTGCACCCGACAAGATCAACCTGGCGGCATTCGGCAATATGGTGCCGCACGTGCATTGGCATGTGATCCCGCGCTGGCGCGACGACCGGCACTTTCCCGATCCCTTCTGGGCGCCGCCGCGTATCGCCCCCGGTACCGAAACGACGGCCTACGTCGCCCATCGTGAGCTTACCGTGAGCCTTCTTCCGCGATATATCACCGAATTGGTGCAAAGGCTGGATGCGTTGCCCCACAACTAGGAAAATGTCCCTAGGGTATTCCCCTAAGTAGTGCCTCTAGGGGAGGGGTGTTGCTCTGCAACACCCTACAATCGCGGCACTTTTGACAGCAGGTCCAACGGTTCCCTTATGTTGACATTCCTCGGTTTTGCGATGGTGGTGACGTTCATGACGCTCATCATGACCAAGCGCCTGTCGCCTTTGGTCGCGCTCATCATCGTCCCCATCGCATTCGCGCTGCTCGGCGGTTTCTACGCCGAAGTGGGCGGCTACATGCTTGATGGCATCCGCAAGATCGCGCCCACCGGCGTGCTGCTGATGTTCGCCATTCTGTACTTCGGCCTGATGCTGGATGCCGGCCTGTTCGATCCGCTCATCAACGGCATGTTGAAGCTTGTACGCGGCGATCCGCTCAAGGTCGTGATCGGTACCGCCATTCTGGCGCTGGGCGTCTCGCTCGACGGCGACGGGTCCACCACGTACATGATCACGGTGTCGGCCATGCTGCCGCTGTATCGCAAGCTGGGGCTGCGGCCGCTGGTGATGGCCTGCGTGATCATGCTGTCCAGCGGCGTGATGAACATTCTGCCCTGGGGTGGCCCGACGTCGCGTGCCGCGGCCGTGCTGCATCTGGATGTGGGCGACGTATTCGTGCCGATGATCCCGGCCATGATCGTCGGCGCCATTGGCGTGATCCTGATTTCTGTCTGGATGGGCCTGCGCGAACGTGCGCGGATCGGCCGTATCGACTACGTTGGCGACAAGGCCGGCACGGGCGCGATGGCCATGGCCGGCGCCGGTGCAGCGGGTGCTTTCCCCGGCGGGTCGGGCGCCACGGTGGCCCGTCCGCCTGTGGATGACGACGCCAGCCGCAACACCGAAGAAGACGCCCTGCAATCGGAAACCGAAGCCGCCAAGCGCCCCAAGCTGATCTGGGTCAACGCCGTGCTGACGGTGGGCCTGATGATCGCGCTGATCTACGGCGTGCTGCCGCTGCCCGTGCTGTTCATGATCGGTTTCGCCATCGCCCTGCTGATCAACTATCCGGGCATGAAGGCCCAGCGCGACCGTATCGCCTCGCATGCCGACAGCGTGCTGGCCGTGGTGGCCGTGATCTTCGCCGCCGGCATCTTTACCGGCATCCTGGCCGGCACCGGCATGATCGAAGCCATGGCCAAGAGCGCGCTGGCGCTGCTGCCGCCGGCGCTTGGCCCTTACCTGGCGCCGATCACCGCCGTGCTCAGCCTGCCATTCACGTTCTTTTTGTCGAACGACGCTTTCTACTATGGCGTGGTGCCGATCATTGCGCAGGTGGCCGGCAACTATGGCATTTCGCCGGTCGAGATCGCCCGCGCGTCACTGGTGGGCCAGCCGGTCCACCTGCTGAGCCCGCTGGTGCCGTCGACCTACCTGCTGGTGGCCCTGGCCGGCGTCGAATTCGGCGACCACCAGAAGTTCACCATCAAGTGGGGCATCCTGATCTGCGCGCTGATGCTGGTGGCAGGCCTGGTGTTCGGGATCTTCCCGCTGATCGGCGGCTGACGGTATCAGAGGTTCTGCCCGCCAGACACCTCGATCCGTTGCGCGTTGATCCAGCGATTGTTTTCCGTCAACAGGCTGGCGACCATCGCCCCGATATCGTCCGGCACGCCGACCCGGCCTAGTGCTGTCATCCCGGCAAACTGGGCGTTCAGGTCGGCGTTATCGCGCACCGCGCCGCCGCCAAAATCGGTCTCGATCGCACCCGGCGCCACGGTGTTGACGCCGATGCCGCGACTGCCCAGTTCCTTGGCCATATACAGGCTCAGCACCTCGACCGCGCCTTTCGCGGCCGCATAGGCGCCAAAGCCGGGAAACGCGAACCGGGTCAGTCCGGTGGACAGGTTCACGATGCGGCCACCGTCCGCCAGCAGCGGCAGCAGGGCCTGCGTCAGGAAGAACACCCCCTTCACATGCACGTCGAACAGCCGGTCGAACTGGGCTTCGGTCGTCTCCGCGATCAGTCCCATGTCGCCGTGGCCGGCGTTGTTCACCAGGTGGTTGAAGGTATCCCGCTGCCAGGTATCGGCCAATGCCGAGCGCACACGGTCGACAAAGCCTGCGAAGGACGCCACCTCGCCGCTGTCCAGTTGCAGCGCCACGGCCTTGCGGCCGAGGGATTCGATCTCGGCCACCACGGCAAGTGCGTCGGCGTCGCGGCTCTGGTAGGTAAGGATGACGTCGCCGCCCTGGCGGGCAATGTGCAGCGCCATGTTGCGGCCCAGGCCGCGGCTGCCGCCGGTAATGAGGGTGATGGGGGTCATGTCTGAGATTCCAGGAAGGGGGAAGTTGCGAGGAATCCAGTGTCCCGCCGCCAGGCCCTGCCGGGTTGCCGGAACCTCGCGCACTTTTGCCTGATCCTCCAGACCCCTGTCGCCCCGGCGCATGCCGCACTAGACTGGCAGCCATGGACACCCTGCGCGATACCTTGCTCGATAACATTACCCGCTATACCCAGTCGCATACCGATGCCGACGGGTTGGCCCAGACGCCGATCGACGGCCTGGTGCTGATTCGCGCCCCCACGCCAAGCGGGCTGATGTACGACATCTCGCGCCCTCTGGTTTGCCTGGTGCTGCAGGGAAGCAAGCAGGTCACCGCCGGCACGCACACCGTGTCATTCACCGCCGGCGATTCGCTGCTGATCGCGGTGGATGTGCCCACGGTCAGCCAGATCACGCAGGCCAGCATCCCCGCGCCATATTTGTCATTGGCGCTGGTGCTTGATCCGGCGGTCATCGCGGATCTGACGGCACAGATGCCAGAACCCGGCGCAACCGCAGGCATGCCCGGCCGGCCTGCCTTCGGGCAACCTTCATTGCACGTCGAACCCACCGAACCCGAAGTGGCCGACGTCGCGCTGCGCATGATGCGCCTGCTCGACCGCCCAGCCGCCATCGCCGTGCTGCAGGCGCAGCTCGTCCGGGAAATGCACTATTGGTTGCTGGCTGGCCGGCATGGTCCCGCCATTCGCCGCCTGGGCTGGCCCGAAGGCCATGTGCAGCGGATCGCCCGGGCCGTGGCCGTGCTGCGCGCCGACTACGCACAGCCGATTGCCATCGAACGGCTGGCGTCCGTGGCGGGGATGAGCCCGTCGTCCTTCCACCAGCACTTTCGCGCCGTCACGTCGCTGTCGCCCCTGCAATTCCAGAAGCATCTGCGCCTGATCGAAGCGCGGCGCCTGATGCTGGCTGACGGCGCCAGCGCCAGCAGCGCGGCCTTCAAGGTCGGCTACGAAAGCGTGTCGCAATTTACCCGTGAATACAGCCGTACCTTTGGCCAGCCGCCGGTGCGCGACGTGCGGTCAGCCCGGCAGCCGGCGGCCTGAGCCGCACAGCCACTCTGCAGACCGCGCCCCTTACAGCACGTCGCAGCGCACGGTGATCGGATGGCTTTTCAGCTTCTCGATCATGTCCGGGCTGGGGGCATCGCCAATGTCCGTCAGCACGAAACCGACCGGTCCCTTGGTCTGCAATTGCTGGCTGACAATATTCAGCTTTGCGTCGGCGAACAGGCTGTTCAACTGCGCCAGCGCGCCCGGAACGTTCCGGTGCACGTGCAGGATACGCGCCGTACCGGCCGGCTCCTGATAAGGCAGTTCCGGGAAATTGACGGCGCCCTTGGTCGTGCCGCTCAACACGAAACGCACCAGTTTTTCCGCCACTTCGCGGCCGATGTTTTCTTGCGATTCCATCGTGCTGCCGCCAATGTGCGGCGTCAGGATCACATTGGGCAGGCCGATCAGCGGGCTGACCAGCGGTTCGTCCACACCCTTGGGCTCGACCGGGAACACATCCAGCGCCGCGCCCGAAATGTGGCCGGTATCCAGCGCCGCGCGCAGCGCGTCGATGTCCACCACGGTGCCGCGCGACGCGTTGATCAGGATCGCACCCCGCTTCATCATCGACAGCGTGCCTTCATCCATGATGTTTTCGGTCGACCGGCCACCCGGCACGTGCAGGGTCACCACGTCCGATTCGGCCAGCAGCGTCGGCAGGTCGTAAGCGCGGGCATTGCCCAGCGGAAGCTTGGCTTCCACGTCATGGAAAATCACGCGCATGCCCAGCTGTTCGCCCAGCGTGCCGATCTGCGAGCCGATATTGCCGTAGCCGATGATGCCCAGCGTCTTGCCGCGCGCTTCGAACGACCCGTTGGCGGTCTTGTCCCAATGGCCCTGGTGCACGCGCAGGTTCTTTTCGGGAATGCGGCGCAGCAGCAGGATCGCTTCGGCCAGCACCAGTTCGGCCACCGATCGGGTATTCGAAAACGGCGCGTTGAACACCGGAATGCCCGATTCCATGGCGGTCGTCAGGTCGACCTGATTGGTGCCGATGCAGAAGCAGCCGACCACACGCACCTTGCGCGCGGCTTCGAACGCGGCCTTGTCCATTTGCGTGCGCGACCGGATGCCGACCACGTCGGCGTCACGGATGGCTTCCTGCAGCGCGTCGGGCGGCAAGGCGCTGTTGTAGGTCACGATGTCGGTAAACCCGGCGGCGGTAAAAACCTCGCGTGCGCTGGGGTGGATATTTTCCAAAAGTACGATTTTCGCCATACAGGGCAACTCCGGGCTGATAGGGGCGGGCAGGCGCCTCGATTCGAAGCGGGTGGCCGTCCAACCTTCGACTGTCACACATTCGGCGGGCTTTGTTAAGAAAGCCACCTCGGCCAGGCGGGGAATTCCCGCCGGCCCGCCAGAGGCGTGAAAGGTGTGACCCGCTTACGGGCGGTCGCCGTCGGTCAGGCGTGTCCGCGGAAAGTGCAGAGAGAAGCAACTGCCGCGCCCGACCTCGCTGGTGATCTCCAGCTCGGCGCCGTGGCGCATGGCAATGTGTTTGGCAATCGCCAGTCCCAGGCCGGTGCCGCCTGATTCGCGCGATCGGCCGCGGTCCACGCGATAGAACCGTTCGGTCAACCGCGGCAGGTGGTGCGCCGCGATGCCGATCCCGGTATCCGTGACCGAATAGCGTGCACTTCCATCGGCTTCCGTGTGCCAGCGCACAGTCACCTTGCCGCCGTCAGGGGTATAGCGCACCGCATTGATGAGCAGGTTGGAAATCGCCGACGACAGTTCGCTGCCCGATCCCAGCACATCCAGATGCGGGTCGATCTCGCTGCTCAGGGTATGGCGGCCGTTGGACAAGGCCTCCGCCTGCGACAGCGCGGTGCGTATCAGCCCCGGCATGCCAACCGGTTGCGGGTCGGTGGTGGGCGACGATTCCAGGGTCGACAGGGTCAGCAGGTCCGCCACGATCGCCTGCATGCGCTGCGCCTGTTCGTGCATGGTCCGCAGATACTGGTCGCGCTGCGCCTGGGGCAGGGCGTCGGCCGGCATCTCGATCAGGGTTTCCAGAAAGCCCGCCAGCACGGTCAGCGGGGTGCGCAGTTCGTGCGACACGTTGGCCACGAAGTCGCGGCGCGTGGTTTCCAGCTTTTCGATCTGCGTCACGTCGCGGGTCAGCAGCATGCGCTGGCGCTTGTTGTAGCTGATCAGCTGCACCATCAGCACCCGGTCACCCGATCCGGGGCTGCGGACCAGCACCGGCGACGGCCACTCCAGTTGCCGGGCGTACCGCACGAATTCCGGCGACCGCACCAGGTTCAGGAGGCTGTGGCCGCGGTCTTCGGGCAGCCGCAGGCCCAGGTGGTGCCGGGCAATGCGGTTGCACCAATCGATATGGAAGTCTTCATCCAGGGTAACCAGCCCGTCGGGCAGCGCCTGGGCGGCCGACAGGAAACCCTGCACATTGCCTTCCAAAAGCGCCAGCTGCCGTTCCTGGCTGCGCAGATGCCGGTAAATACGCGCCAACGCGTCGTCCCACGACCCGGCCGACGGCGGCGGCGGCCGTTTCAGGTCACGCGTCCACCGCGTGACCCGCGACAGCTGCCAGATGTGCCAGCACAGAAGGGTACCCAGCCCGAAGCTGAACAGCGCCCAACTGCCGTGATGCCCCGCAACGGGGTGACCCAGCGCGGCGATACCGCCCCACGCAAGGACAAGAAGAAGATTTCGGATCCAGACCATAAGGGATTGTCGCAGCACCCGGCAGGGCGTGGACCCTTTCCGCTCAGTCGTTCAGCTGGACGCCGGGAACCGGTTGCGCGGTAAAGCGGTAGCCGCTGCCCCGCACCGTCTCCACGTGACCGTCATGGCGGCTGGGTTCCAGCGCCTTGCGCAGGCGGCGAATGTGCACGTCCACCGTACGTTCTTCCACAAAAACGTGGTCGCCCCACACCTGGTCGAGCAGTTGCGAGCGCGAAAACACGCGTTCCGGGTGGGTCATGAAAAAGTGCAGCAGGCGGAATTCGGTCGGGCCGATTGCCAGGGGCGTGTCGTTGCCGGCCAGCCGATGGGTGACGGGGTCGAGTTTGAGCCCGGCCACCGTGATCATGTCGTCGGTCAGCTGCGGCGCGCGGCGGCGCAGCACCGCCTTGATCCGCGCCATCAATTCCTTGGGCGAAAACGGCTTGGTAATGTAATCGTCGGCGCCGGCTTCCAGGCCGTCGACCTTGTCCTGCTCGGCGCCCTTGGCGGTCAGCATGATGACCGGGACGGCCTTGGTGCGCTCTTCGGCGCGCAGCTTGCGGGCCAGGGTGATGCCCGAAGCGCCGGGCAGCATCCAGTCGAGCAGGATCAGGTCGGGCAATTCGGCGCGGATCAGGGTCTGGGCCTGCTCGGCGTCCGTCGCGCGCAGCACCTTGTGCCCGGCGAACGACAGGTTCACGGCGATCAGTTCCTGGATGGCGGGTTCGTCTTCGACGACTAGGATGGTGCTGGACATGGGTTGTGTGATTCAGGTTGCTGGACCATGTCGATAGTATGGCGGCAATGTTGCAGGTATGTGACCGTCATGTTGGCAGGTCAGTCAGGGCACGCATACAAAAAAGCCTCCGCGAACGGAGGCTTCCTTGTCGACCGGTCAGGTCAGTCCTGCATTACGCCGCTTCGGCCACGCTCGACCGGATCAGGTAATCGAACGCGCTCAGTGCCGCTTTCGATCCTTCTCCCGCCGCCACGACGATCTGCTTGTACGGCGTCGTGGTTGCATCGCCTGCCGCGAAAACGCCTGGCAGGTTGGTGTGGCCCTTGGCGTCGACTTCGATCTCGCCAAAGCGATTCAGCGTCACGGAATCCTTCAGGAAATCCGTGTTCGGCACCAGGCCGATCTGCACAAACACGCCTTCGAGCTCGATGCGGTGCGTCGTGCCCGTCGCCATGTCTTCATAGTGCAGGGCGTTGACCACGCCGTCCTTGCCCTCGACTTCGGTCGTCTTGGCACGCGTCAGGATCGTCACGTTCGGCAGGCTCTTGGCCTTGGACACCAGCACCGCGTCGGCGCGGAGCTGTTCACCGAACTCGATCAGCGTGACGTGGGCCACGATGCCGGCCAGGTCGATTGCCGCTTCGACGCCGGAGTTGCCCCCGCCGACCACGGCCACGCGCTTGCCCTTGAACAGAGGACCATCACAGTGCGGGCAGTACGCCACGCCCTTGTTCTTGTATTCCTCTTCGCCGGGCACGTTCAGATTGCGCCAGCGCGCACCCGTAGCAAGCACTACCGACCGCGACTGCAGCAGCGCGCCGTTTTCCAGCTGCACGCCGATCATCTCGCCCGGCTCGCTGGCCGGGATGATCTTTGCCACGCGCTGCAGGTTCATGACGTCGACGCCATACTGCTTGACGTGTTCGAGCATGTCGGCCGCAAACTTCGGACCGGTCGTTTCCTTGACCGAAATGTAGTTCTCGATGCCCAGGGTATCGTTGGTCTGGCCGCCGAAACGATCAGCCACGATGCCCGTACGGATCCCCTTGCGGGCGGCATACACCGCTGCGCCGGCGCCGGCCGGGCCACCGCCCACCACCAGCACGTCGAACGGCTTTTGTGCCGCCAGACGCGCGGCGTCCTTGGCTTCCCGATTGGTATCGAGCTTGGCCACGATTTCCTCGACCGTCATGCGGCCCGAGGCAAACACCTGACCATTCAGATAGACGGAGGGAACCGCCATGATTTCGCGTTCGGCCACTTCCGACTGGAACAGGGCGCCATCAATGGTCGTCACGTTCACATCGGGGTTGACCGCAGCCATCACGTTCAGCGCCTGCACCACGTCCGGGCAGTTGTGGCACGACAAGGACATATAGACCTCGAAGTTCAACGGACCTGCCAGATCACGGACGTTGGCCAGCACCGACTCTTCCACCTTGGGCGGATAGCCCCCGACCTGCAGCAGCGCCAGCACGAGCGACGTGAACTCGTGGCCGAGCGGCAGCCCGGCAAAGCGCACACGGGGCGCTTGTCCTGGACGCGTGATGGCGAAGGACGGCACGCGGGCACCCGAGACATCTTCGCGCAGCGACACTTGTGGTGAGCAGTCGAGGATGTCTTCGAGCAGGCCACGCATCTCGGTACTCGAAGCGCTGTCGTCCAGCGCTGCAACGAGTTCGATAGGACCGGGGAGGCGTTCAAGATACGCCTTGAGCTGAGCCTTGATGGTTGAGTCGAGCATGGTGTTCCCAGATAAAAAGGAGGAGCTGCGCGTGGAGCTCCTCGCGCCAGCAACTAAGGATTGCGTGACGGGTAGTACTTAGATCTTGCCAACCAGGTCGAGCGAAGGGGCAATGGTCTTCTCGCCTTCCTTCCACTTGGCCGGGCACACTTCGCCAGGGTTGTTCGCAACGTACTGGGCAGCCTTCAGCTTGCGCAGGGTTTCCTGAACGTCACGGGCAATGGCGTTGTCATGGATTTCGATGGTCTTCACGACGCCTTCAGGATTGATGACGAACGTGCCACGCAGGGCCAGACCTTCTTCGGGGATGTGCACGCCGAAAGCGTTGGTCAGGAAGTGGGTGGGGTCGCCAACCAGCGGGAACTTGGCCTTGCCGACGGCGGGCGAGGTTTCGTGCCACACCTTGTGCGAGAAGTGCGTGTCGGTGGTCACGATATAGACCTCGGCACCCAGCTTCTGGAAGGCTTCGTAGTTGTCGGCAGCGTCTTCGACTTCGGTCGGGCAGTTGAACGTGAAGGCGGCCGGCATGAAGATGAACACAGACCATTTGCCCTTCAGGGTCTGGTCGGTGACTTCAACGAATTTGCCGTTGTGGAAAGCCTGGGCCTTGAATGCGGGGATCTGACTGTTGATGTGGATCATGCTTGGTTTCTCCAGTGGGCGCCGCAGCACATCTGCGACTTTGATAAATTATAGCTATATTATCTAGCCGTATGATTGAAATTATGTATCGGGCCGATAGGCAGTCCGGCCCGCCAGCGCACGCAAATCACAGGTCGCGAATCGCTGCGCAACTCTTTCGTGTTGGGGCATCCGCGTGCATCGCAAGCCTTCATTTTCAAGTCGATGCGTTACAGCGCGGCTGGCGCCCCGGCCTGGCCGGCTTGACGCGCTGCGGCTTGGGCTACCATGACGGTCTGTCACCGAGAATGTCCATGGCCGGCCTCAATAAAGATACCCCCATTCCCACCCGATTCGTACTTCATGGCGCGTCCCGCGTACTTGAAGTCGAATTCGACGACGGCAAGGTGTTCCGCCTGCCGTTCGAACACATGCGGGTGCACAGCCCGTCCGCCGAAGTGCGTGGCCACGGTGTTGGCCAGGAAGTGCTGCAGGTCGGCAAGAAAGACGTCACGATCGTCCAACTCGTGCCGGTTGGCAACTACGGCGTGCAGCCCACCTTTTCCGACGGCCATTCCACGGGCATCTACTCGTGGGACATCCTGTACGACCTGGGCGACAACCACGACACGCTCTGGCAGGCCTATCTGGCGCAGCTGGAAGCGGCCGGTGCGTCGCGCGATCCGGCCGATGCCGGCGGCGCCGCGGCGCCCGCCGGGCATGACCACGCGCACGGCCACGCATGTGGCCACGACCACGGAAACAGCCCGGCCGCGCCGTCCGAACCCGCCATTACCGAAGTCCGCCGAGGAACCCGCCAATGAGTGATCCCCGTTATCCCGCCGATCCGTCAGCCGACAAGTCCGTTGATGCGTCCGTTGATGCGTCGGGCACGACCCATTTCGGCTTTCAGAAAGTGGCTGAAGACGACAAGGTGCGCAAGGTGGCCGAGGTGTTCCATTCGGTGGCGGCCCGCTACGACGTCATGAACGACCTGATGTCGGGCGGCTTGCACCGCGTCTGGAAGGCCTTCACCATCGGCCGCGCCAATGTGCGCCCCGGCATGAAGGTGCTGGACATTGCCGGCGGCACGGGCGACCTGGCCCTGTCGTTCGCCAAGCGCGTCGGCCCCACCGGCGAAGTCTGGCTCACCGACATCAACGATTCCATGCTGCGGGTCGGCCGCGACCGGCTGCTCGACAAGGGCGTGCTCCTGCCCACCGCCGTCTGCGACGCCGAAAAGCTGCCGTTCCCGTCGGGCTACTTCGACCGCGTCACGGTCGCGTTCGGCCTGCGCAACATGACGCACAAGGACCGGGCGCTGGCGGAAATGAAGCGCGTGCTGCGCCCGGGCGGCAAATTGCTGGTGCTGGAATTTTCGCGCGTGGCCAAGCCCTTGCAGCCCGCCTACGACTGGTACTCCTTCAATATCCTGCCCTGGCTGGGCAAGACGGTCGCCAAGGACGAGGCCAGCTACCGCTATCTGGCCGAATCGATCCGCATGCATCCCGACCAGAAAACCCTGGCCGGCATGCTGGAACAAGCCGGCCTGTCGCGGGTCCAATATTTCAACCTGAGCGCGGGGCTGGTGGCGCTGCACGAAGGCGTGTCGCTGTAATCCGAGTCCGCCTGACCGGCGGCGGGCCGATCGTGAAGCACCTTGCAACCGATCGGCCATAAAAGGTCCCGGTTTCACTTGGACCTTTTACGATAGTCCGCTACATTTCAGCTTATTGTCAGGAAGATTTCTGCGGCATGGCCTTCTGCGGGGAAGACCCGGTCTTGCAAAAATCGATTCCTGCCCGACATGACATTGATTAGAGGAGAGAACACACAATGTCTCGACGTTTCCTGTCCAAGATCCTGCCGGCTCTGGTGATCATGGTTAGCGCCAGCTCGATGCTGGTGGTGGCCGACGCCGAAGCCAAGCGGGCTGGCGGCGGCAGCAGCATCGGCCGTCAATCCAGCAACGTGACGCGCCAGGCGCCCCCGCCTGCACGCACGCCACAACAGAACAACACCACGTCGCAGGCGGCAGCGCCGGCAGCGGGTGCCGCAGCAGGCGCGGCCGCCACGGCAGGCGCACGCAGCGGCATGGGCCGTTTCCTGGGCCCGATCGCGGGCATCGCCGCCGGCCTCGGCCTGGCAGCGCTGTTCTCGCACCTGGGCATGGGCGCGGCCATGGCCGAAATGATCGGCAGCATGCTGCTGATCGCGCTGGTCATCTTCGCGGTCATCTTCCTGGTCCGCCGTTTCCGCGGCGCAGGCGCCCAGCGTCAGCAACACGCCTTCCAGGGTGCGGCTGCCGGTGGCAACGATCGCAACTCGCCGTTCCAGTCGCGTACTGACGACACGGCTCCCATGGCGCGTCAGTCCGACGCTGCAGTGCCTGCTTCGGCATCCGCTGCGGGCGTGGCACCTGCCGTCGTCGCGGCACCGCCGGTTGAAACGGCGCTGGGCGAGTGGACCATTCCTTCGGACTTCGACACCTCCAACTTCCTGCAGAACGCCAAGGCGCACTTCGTGAAGCTGCAGGCGGTGTGGGATCGCGGCGATACGAACGAAATGCGTGAACTCGTCACCGACGACCTGCTCGCCGAACTGGGCCAGCAACTGGCACAGCGCGAAGGCCAGAACGTGACCGAAGTGGTGCTGCTCAACGCAGAACTGCTGGGCATCGAAACCGTGTCCGACGGCCACCTGGCCAGCGTGCGCTACTCCGGCATGCTGCGCGAGGCCCCCGGTGCGGAAGCCTTCCGCTTCGAGGAAATCTGGAACCTGTTCAAGCCCCAGCAAGGCGGTTGGCTGCTGGCTGGCGTCCAGCAGATTCCGGTAACGCAATAAACGTCCGCACGAAGGCCGGCTGTCCTCAACAGCCGGTAAACTGCACGGGTTGAACCCCGTGGAACGCCCGTCCTCGGACGGGCGTTTGTCATTCTGTGTCCCCTATGCCTTTGCCCGCCTTGAGTCCCTACAACGCTGCTGCCCGCGCGCTCGACGCGCTGTTGTCTCGTGAGCCCTGGGCCCAGGCGCGCCTTGCGCCTCATGCCGGAAAAGTCGCCCGCCTGATTTTTGGCGTAGGCACCCTGACACTGCAGGTCACGGAGCAGGGCGGCGTCATGCTTGCTTCGGCCGATGCCGTCCCCGATGTCACCCTGACTGTGGCGACTGACAAGCTGTCGGCGCTCATGTCGGCCGACACCGCGCAGCGCATGAGCGCCGTGCGCATCGATGGCGACGCCGCGCTCGCCCACGTGATTGGCGACCTGGCGCGCGATCTGCGGTGGGACGCCGAAGACGACGTGGCCAAGGTCATCGGCGACATCCCGGCCGCGCGTCTGTTCGGTTTCGCCCATGGTGTGGCCCAGGGCGCCCGCACCGGTGCCCGCCGGTTTGCCGAAAACGTCGCGGAATACCTGTCCGAAGAAAGCGGCGCCGTGGCGTCGTCGTACGAACTCGAAGCGTGGAGCGCCGGCGTGCGCAAGATCCGCGACGACAGCGAACGTGCCGCCAAGCGTGTCGATGCGCTGGCCGCCCGGCTCGACGCCGTCGAGGCGCGCCGCGTCCGCAGCCAGAGCAAGGGGTAAGGCCGGATGTTCACCTTGCTGCGTTTGGTCCGGATCATGGCCATCATGTTCCGGTACGGTCTTGATGACCTGGTCCTGTCCAACATCCGCCATCCCTGGACGGCCCGTGGCCTGCGCATCATGCGTTTCGGCCGCAAGCTCGACGCCCCGCGCGGCGAACGCCTGCGTCTGGCGCTCGAATCGCTGGGTCCCATCTTCGTCAAGTTCGGCCAGGTCATGTCGACCCGGCGCGACCTGATCCCTGCCGACATCGCCGACGAACTGGCCCGCCTGCAGGATCGCGTGCCGCCGTTCCCGTCGGCCGTCGCCATCGCGTCCATCGAAAAGGGCCTCGGCCGCCATCCCGACCAGCTGTTTGCCAGCTTCGAGCGCGAACCGGTGGCCTCGGCGTCGATCGCCCAGGTCCACTTCGCGGTGCTGCACGACGGCCGCCACGTGGCCGTCAAGGTGCTGCGCCCGAACATGCGCCCGATCATCGACAACGACATGCGGCTGATGCGGGCGCTGGCACGGATGATCGAGCGCGTGTCGCCCGACGGCAAACGCCTGAAGCTGACCGAAGTCGTTGCCGAATTCGACACCTACCTGCACGACGAACTGGACCTGCTGCGCGAAGCCGCCAATTGCAGCCAGCTGCGCCGCAACTTTTCGCCTGAAGGCCCCCGCGGCGACCTGCTGATCGTGCCGGAAGTGATGTGGGACTATTGTTCGGCGTCCATCTTCACCATGGAACGCATGTACGGCATTCCGGTGAACCACGTGGGCCGCCTGCGCGAAGCCGGCGTGGACCTGCCCAAGCTGGCGCGCGACGGCGTCGAAATCTTCTTTACGCAAATGTTTGCCGACGGCTTCTTCCATGCCGACATGCACCCCGGCAACATCTACGTGTCCGACCGGCCCGAATCGCTCGGCCGCTATATCGCGCTCGACTTCGGCATCGTTGGCTCGCTGTCCGAATTCGACAAGAACTACCTGGCGCAGAACTTCCTGGCCTTTTTCCGCCGCGACTACCGGCGGGTGGCGCAGCTGCACATCGAATCGGGCTGGGCTCCGCCCGAAACGCGCGAAGAAGAACTCGAAGGCGCCATCCGCGCCTGCTGCGAACCGTATTTCGACCGCCCGCTGTCCGAGATTTCCCTGGGCCAGGTGCTGCTGCGCCTGTTCCAGACCTCGCGCCGCTTCAACGTCGAAATCCAGCCGCAGCTGGTGCTGCTGCAAAAGACCCTGTTGAACATTGAAGGCCTTGGCCGTGAACTGGACCCCAAGCTGGATCTCTGGAAAACGGCCAAGCCGTATCTGGAAAACTGGATGCAGGAACGGGTCGGGTTCAAGGCGCTGCGCAACGGCTTGAAGCGCGAAGCGGAACAGTGGGCGCAGATGCTGCCCGAGTTCCCCCGCCTGCTGCATGCCCGCCTGGCCGAACCCCTGCACAGCGAAGCCCTGCGCCTGGAAATGGTGCGTCTGCGCCAGACCCAGCAGCACGGCAATCGACTGCTGGCGGCACTGACCGGCGTGGTCGCCACCGCGGTAGCTGTGGCTTTGTGGGCACTGTCCCGTTAAAGCGACTTCAGGCTTGCGATAAACCTGGGACCCCCGTGGGTCTGCGTGCGATACTCGCGCCGTTTGTTTCGAACTGACGGCGCGCGATCATGGTTCTGGGCTTTGTTCTTCTCTATCTGCTGACCTCCATCGCGATCGGGCTCTTTGCCGCGCGCAAGGTGTCAACGTCCGCCGACTACGCGGTCGCCGGGCGTTCGCTTCCCCTCTATATCGTCATAGCCACCACCTTCGCGACCTGGTTCGGTTCCGAAACCGTGCTGGGCGTGTCGGCCGTGTTCATCAAGAACGGCCTGGGTGGCGTGGTCGAAGATCCGTTCGGCGCCGCCTTCTGCCTGGTGCTGGTCGGGCTTTTCTTTGCCAAGCGCCTGTACCAGCACAACCTGCTGACTCTGGGCGATTACTTTCGCGAACGCTACGGCACCCTGATCGAAGTGCTGATGAGCGTCGCCATCATCGTGTCCTACCTCGGCTGGGTGGCCGCCCAGATCAAGGCGCTGGGGCTGGTGTTCCACATGCTCGATCCCTCCATGTTTTCGCAGACGCAGGGCATGCTGGTTGGGGCCGCCATCGTCACCACCTACACGCTGTTCGGCGGCATGTGGTCGGTCGCACTGACCGATTTCTTCCAGATGATCGTGATCGTGCTGGGCCTGTTCACCATCGCCTACTTTGCGACCGACCTGGCCGGGGGCATCGGTCCGGTGATGGATCAGGCCGTCAGCCGCGACCTGTTCAGTTTTGCGCCGCCCGCCAACGCGCACGACATCCTGTTCTTTTTTGCCGCCTTGGTCACCATGATGCTGGGGTCCATCCCGCAGCAGGATGTCTACCAGCGCGTGATGTCATCGCGCGACGTCAAGACGGCGCAGCGCGGTCCGATCATTGGCGGCCTGCTGTATCTGCTGTTTGCCTTCATTCCGATGTATATCGCGCTGTCGGCATTCGGTGTGATGCCCGACATGGTGACGTCCCTGCTGCAGGACGACCCCCAGAAGATCCTGCCGACCTTTATCCTGCAACGCATGCCGGCGCTGGCGCAGATCTTTTTCTTCGGCGCCTTGCTGTCCGCCATCATGTCGACGGCCTCGGCCACCTTGCTCGCGCCATCCACCACCTTTGCCGAAAACATCCTGCGGCACCTGATGCCCACCATGGACGACCGTAAATTCCTGCGGGCGATGCGCGTGTCGGTGGTGGTATTTGCCGCCTGCGTGCTGACTTTTGCATTGAATACCACCGACAGCATTTATGAAATGGTTGCCGGCGCCTACACGGTGACCCTGGTCGGCGCCTTTGTGCCTTTATTCATGGGGTTGTACTGGAAACGCGCCACCACGCAAGGAGCGTTGGCATCTTCCTTGCTGGGTGTCGTATGCTGGCTCATCTGCAGAAACGCCTATGCCGAGGTCTTTCCCCCTCAGCTGGCGGGGCTGATCGGCGGTTTCGTCGGCATCTTTGCAGGGTCCTTGCTGCCACAAGTCATTCGAAGCAAGGTGCGGCCGGCACTTCATCCGGATTTGACGGTCTGACGGAATCCCGTCATCAAGAGGTCACTGGGCGAACGATATCGTGCCCCTGTGCTGCGGCGTACAGGCACGTGCAACCTATTGATCCATAAGAAAGAAAGGCTCGCTATGCTGTACCCCGAATTGTTCAAATCGCTGGAGTCCGTCCGTTGGGACATGGACAAGGACGTGCCTTGGGACCAGTTCGAGGCCGTCAAATTGACCGACGAACAGGCCAATACGATCAAGATGAATGCGATCACGGAATGGTCGGCGCTTCCGGCGACCGAAATGTTCCTGCGCGACAACCGCCATGACAGCGACTTCAGCGCGTTCATGTCGATCTGGTTCTATGAAGAACAGAAGCATTCGCTGGTGCTGCAGGAATACCTGCGCCGTTTCCGTCCCGATCTGGTGCCGACCGAAGCCGAACTGCACAACGTGCGTTTCGAATTCGACCCCGCGCCGGAACTTGAAACGCTGATGCTGCACTTCTGCGGCGAAATCCGCCTGAATCACTGGTATCGGCGCGCCGCTGAATGGCATACCGAACCGGTCATCAAAGCCATCTACCGCCTGATCTCGCAAGACGAAGCCCGCCACGCCGGCGCCTACCTGCGCTATATGAAGCGCGCGTTGACCAGCCGCAGCAAGGAACTGGGCGACCAGGCCCGGGCCGCGTTTTCGAAGATCGGCGTGCTGATGGCGTCGGCGCGCCGCACGCCCCAGGCGCTGCACCCGACCAATCTGCATGTGAACAAGGATCTGTTCCCGAACGACACGATCCAGTCGCGCGTGCCGGAACCGGGCTGGCTTGAAACCTGGCTGGACCAGCAGATCAACTTCGACAAGGAATGGGAGACCAAGGTGGCCGACCGTATCCTCCACAACATGTCGCTGTTGCTGGATCGCAGCTTTGCCACGGTGCAGGACCTGAATCGCTACCGCAAGGAAGTGAGCAAGGAAGTCGCCGACAACGTGGCGGGCGCGGTCGCCGCGGTCAAGCAGGTGACGACACCACCGCGGACGGCCTGACGGTGTGACTGACTGGCTACCTGACTGAGTGCCGGACTGACTGACTGCCTGGCTGGCAGGCAACGCGCCACTGCTCAAGGTCTGTCGATCCGTCGCGCGCAAAAAAGCGCAGCATTTTTCAATGACGCTGCGCTTTTTACATGGTGAGCCAGTCAGCGCGTCGTGTTTACGGAGGCCGCTGATCGACCTTACGGAAGCCGCCGATCGACGCTGCGGAACGACGCCGCCGATCGAAGCCGGCGATCGAGACCGCCGATCGAAACCGCCGATCGAAACCGGCTTACCCGATCCTCACCGGCAAGAAGATCTTGTTCGGACCGCGCTGCACCAGCAGGGCCACGTTCTTGCCAGCCTTGGTCACCAGCGCGCGCACCTGTTCCACCGTCGACACCGGCGTTCCGTTCAACGACAGCAGAACATCACCCGGTTCCACGCCCGCCTGTTCGGCGGCGCCGCCGACCTGGGCGATCAGCAAACCGCCGGGCGCGCCCAGTTCCTGCTGCTCGCGCGGATCGAGTTCGCGCAGGGCCAATCCCAGCTTGCCGCCTTTGGTGGCGTCATCCTTGGCCGATGCGGTCTTGGTCGGCACCTTGCTGGCATCGCCCAGTTGGGCCGTCAGCTGCTGCGTGCCGCCATCCCGATGAATGCCCAGCGTCACTTTTTCACCTGGCATCGCCAGGCTCACCACCGCGGGCAGGTCGCCGGAGACGATCACCGGCTTGCCATTGATGCTGCGAATCACGTCGCCCACCTTCAGCCCCGCCTTGTCTGCCGGACTGCCTTTCTCGACACTCGACACCAGGGCGCCCGATGGCGAATCCAGCTTGAACGAATCGGCCAGCGCCTGGTTCACGTCCTGAATGGTCACCCCCAACCGGGCATGCTGCGCCTTGCCGGTGGCCACGATCTGGTCCTTGATCTTGGTCGCCACGTCGATCGGGATCGCAAACGACACGCCCTGGTAGCCGCCGGTCTGGCTGTAGATCTGCGAATTGATGCCGACCACCTCGCCCCGGGCGTTGAACAGCGGACCACCCGAATTGCCCGGGTTCACGGCCACATCGGTCTGAATGAACGGCACCGATCCGTCATTGGGCAGCGACCGGCCCTTGGCGCTCACCACGCCAGCGGTCACGGTGTTTTCCAGGCCGTAAGGCGAACCGATGGCCAGCACCCAGGCACCCACACGCAAGTCGGCAACATTGCCCAGCGCCACCACGGGAAGATTCTTGGCGTCGATCTTCAGCACGGCCACGTCGGTCGTCGTATCGCTGCCCAGCACCTTGGCCACGAATTCACGGCGGTCGGTCAGCTTGACGACCACTTCCTTCGCATCACGCACCACGTGGGCATTGGTCAGGATGATGCCGTCCGCATTGACGATAAATCCCGAACCCTGGCCCTTGACCGGCACCTGGCGCTGCTGGCGCGGGTCCTGCCGGAAGAACTGGGCGAGCGGATCGTCCCCGTCATCGGACTGGTCCGCGACCTTGGTCATGCCGCTTACGCTGATGTTGACCACGGCCGGGCCGTACCGATCGGTGATCTGCGAAAAGTCGGGCGGCGTCACGACACCCACCGGTGCAGCGGCCGGGGTGGCGACCTGGCTGGTCGAGGTCACGGCGCTGTCGGACACGGTACGGGTAAAGGCAGTCGCCCCGGCCGCACCGAACACACCGGCGGCAATCACGGCAACGACAAGGGGGGTGGTCTTGAACGGGGTGGTCATGGTGACTCCTGATCTGAATCGTCAAACACGAAACGGTTTGGTATGGGATGCATGATCCGGCCGCAGACTTAGGGGAAACTTAAGATCCGGGCAAGCTCCGGGTGCAGCCGCGCACAAGGTGTGGTCTAGTAGCAGTCGAACCCAGGGATCGGGCCTGCGACGCGCCGACCCGCCACTACTTTTCAGCAAGGACGTCTTCATGAGCGAATCGCTGGTACTGACCGACACCCAAGGCCGTGTTGGCCTGATCACCCTGAACCGCCCCAAGGCGCTCAATGCCCTGAACGACGCGTTGATGGACGAGCTGGGCGCCGCGTTGCTCGCCTTCGACGCGAACGAGGACATTGGTGCGATCGTGATCACCGGGTCGGAAAAAGCGTTCGCCGCCGGCGCAGACATTGGCGCCATGAAAGACTGGACCTATATGGATGTCTTTGGCGCCGACTACATCACCCGCAACTGGGAAACCATCCGCAAGGTCCGCAAGCCGGTGATCGGCGCGGTGGCAGGGTACGCACTGGGGGGCGGTTGCGAGCTGGCCATGATGTGCGACATTCTGATCGCGGCAGACACGGCCAAGTTCGGCCAGCCCGAAATCAAGATCGGCATCCTGCCGGGCGCCGGCGGGACCCAGCGGCTGCCACGCGCGGTGGGCAAGGCCAAGGCCATGGACCTGGTGCTGACCGCAAGAATGATGGACGCCGCCGAAGCGGAGCGCGCGGGCCTCGTGTCCCGTGTGGTTCCCGCCGACAAACTGATGGAAGAGGCGATGGACGCCGCAACGGTCATTGCGTCGATGTCCTTGCCCGCAGTGATGATGGCCAAGGAAGCGGTCAACCGCGCGTACGAAGCGCCTCTGAATGACGGCCTGCTGTTCGAGCGCCGGATGTTCCACTCCCTGTTCGGCACGCACGACCAGAAAGAGGGCATGACGGCGTTCATGGAAAAGCGGAAGCCGGAGTTTCGCAATAAGTAAGGCAGGGAAACGGAGGCGGGGGAACTACGGCAGGGAAGCGCTTAAGGCCGTGGAAGAGGTGAAGGCGGCGCGAATCTGACGCGTTGCCCTGACCTGACCGGCCTTTTTTGGCGTCACCCGTAAATAGTTAGGGAAAAAGCTGGCTCCGGCTTGCAAATGGAAAATTACCCGTGCTATATTCATTGGCTCGACGGAACAAACGCAAAACGCAACGCGATTTGCCTAGGCAGCAGCGGTGCAGCGGGTTCTGAAGAGCAGCAGTGCGGTAGTGACGGTGTCTGGCAGTTGAGTGTTCGCAGTTTGATTTTCAGAACTTTGAATGTTTCACTGGTTTGACAAGCGTAAAAAACTCCTTCATAATCTCGCTTCTGTGCTGATGAAGAAATTCAACGGCAACGCAGTACGAAGTAAAGAACCAGCGCAGCGAAACACGCGGCGCCCGCAGCAAAGCAAGGCGACTTGCACGACGCGAAAAGATGGTTTAGAATAGCAGGCTTGCTGCAGCAAACGACGAAACGAAAGTTGGGTCAGCGGCGCAGCGAAGCAAGTGGTTCAGCAGTACGAAATTTGCAGTACCGAAGTTAGCAACACCGAATACCGCAGTACCCGTTCTTTAAAAATTAAACAGCCGATAAGTGTGGGCACTTGAAGTCAGTGCGCGTGTTGAGCGGCGCAGTCCTCGGATTGCGCAAGCGACTAGCCCAATGAAATCAAGTGCTCATAGAAGTAAATTTGTAGGAAGGATCATATCCAACCTTCAAGTTCTTTGAG